>CALDUB010000332.1 GCA_937923465.1 uncultured Saprospiraceae bacterium | reverse complement strand
TGATAAGTTGGCGTGGATAATTTCTCGCCTGCTTTCACTTTAAAAATTCTCATGTAGCTACGGCTATAGTCGATTTCTAAAGCCAAAGCAGACAAAAAATACTCACACGCGAACATATCACAATTAGCTTGACTTACTACTGAGTAGTTATCTAGCTTTTCTTATATTTTTCCTTTAAAATATCAGCAAAAGTCTTTTTCACTTTCTCCACCTTTGGACGGCTTACATTGCTGATATATGGATTTTCGGGATGCAGTTCATAGTAATTTTGATGATACCCTTCGGCAGACCAAAATTCTCTGTAAGGGGCAACTTCCGTTACGATTGGGTCTGAAAATTTACCAGACTTGTCTAACTTCTCAATATAAGCATCAATAAGAGCTTTTTCCTTATCCGTTCGGTAGTAAATGCCAGAACGATATTGACGACCTTTATCGGGTCCTTGACGGTTAAGTGTGGTTGGGTCATGCGCCACAAAAAATACTTCTAAAAGCTTCTCGTAAGTAATGACAGCTGGGTCATAGTAAATTTGAATAGCCTCTGCGTGGTCTGTTTCGCCATATCCAACTTGCTTGTATGTCGGATATTTTTGTACGCCGCCAGAGTATCCGCTAAAAACGTCGACAACGCCCTCTATACGTTCAAAAGATGCTTCTGTACACCAAAAACAACCACCTGCAAAAGTTGCCTGACCGTATTTACTATAATCTTTGTCCGCAATGTAGTCTGTCAATTTTTGTACATCTGTTTTTTGCTTTGATGTAGAAATATCTTGTTGACTATTACAAGCTTGTAGTGTGAAAACGGCAATGAGTGCCGAGAAAAGTATCTTTTTCATTTTATGTTGATTTTTAGTTTGATATTCTATCTCTTAAACAAGCTATTTTTAAAAATGTTATCTACACACTTATAGATTTAATTCGCTTGCGACAGTCTTACCAAATATTTAACAAAAATGATAGGAAATATAGAGAAATGGAATAGAATAGGTACTTTTGTAACCTATCCATTTTATGCATAATATACAAATAAAAGCAGTACAACACTTTGTTAGTCGCGTACTAAAACATACCTACAAGGGCGTTTTCATCTCTCTCTTGGCGATATTTCTTTTTTATCTACCTCTGCCTGGGCAAGGATTGGATAATAATTCTATCAAATACACCAACTATAATGTCGCGGACGGACTGCCTAATCAACGGGTTAATTGCACCTTTCAGGACAGTAGAGGCTTTCTTTGGGTAGCTACGAACGGTGGATTTTCTCGGTTTGACGGAAAGACCTTTGTTAATTATTCGACAGAGAATTTTGACGTATCTTTTCAAAATATTACCGAAATTTATGAGGATGAGAATGCTATTTTGTGGCTAGTAGAGACGATTAATGATAATTCTTTATCGAAGAAAAGAATTCTAATATTCAATCCTGATACCGAAACGTTAGGGTTTTACAAGGAAGTTCAGAGTATTGCAAGCACACCTGATAAGCAGATAGTTCTAGGTACAAAAACAGGTGAGTTAATCCTATGTAATGGACAGAAGCAGCATGTTATTTATACTTCTGGTGAAAGGAATCCTATTATCCAAGTAGTAGCGACAACGAAGCATTATTGGCTCAATGAAGGCAATAAGATGAGTTTGATTAACAAGAATGGAGAACTTGTACAAGAGTGGAGTTCCTCTCATAAGTTTATATTACTCGGCAACAAAGGCGAAGATATATATGTACGAGAAGTGTTCCTCTCTTCCAATAATGATTTAAAAGACCGAATTTTATTTTATAAAGTTGACGATATAATTCCTAATGCTGCGCTTATTAATAAGTCGAATGCTGCACTGACAATAAACGAGAATTGGGAATATTTTTCTAAAGAAGAAAAATTTGTTGTTTATGATGAAGCAATAGGCTTATCTCTTTTCGAGGAGACAGGAGAGGACATTTATCGTGTCGATTCTTTGAAGGTGAGGCATGTTTATATGGACTCAAACGGACTTCTTTGGATTTCTTCTACTTCTGGACTTCACGAAATTCAAATTACCCCTTCTAAATTTTCATCTTTTCTACATAAAGAAGCGCCACTTGATTTTAGCATGCGTGGTATGGTCGCAAATGGAGACTCGCTCTACTGTAATACTTATGACGGCAATGTTATCTATGATTTAAGGACAAGTGAAATAGTAAAGAGATTGCCTGAAAATGATATTGAGTTTGGTTTGGCAATTATCAAAGCGAGCGACGGCTGCCTATATACAGGAGGAACGGGTACTGCCTTGCAACAGATATGCGACAATGGTACACAAGAAAACTTCTTTTATCCCAAAAATACGACTACTGCACCACGAGACTATTGGGCGATATTTGAAGATAGCAGGCAAGAAATATGGCTAGGCACAAATCAAGGCTTGTCTTATCTTGATAAAGCGAATAGCCTAATAGAGCCATTCAAAAAGTATAATCAATTCACGGAGCTTTCCAGAACGATTGTCTTTGACATAGTAGAAACAAATACAGCCTACTGGATAGCTGCCGAGGCAGGTTTATTTAAACTGGAGTCTGATAAAGGTATTACATCGTGGTTTCATAGTGGAGAACCTACTCCAAATTCTGGTTATCTACCAGCAGATGTAATTTTTGATATTTACGAAGATGAAGACGGTTTTTTATGGTTAACCACTTTTGGGAGTGGATTGATACGTTTTAATCCTCAAGATGAGACCTATAAACAAATCACAGTCAAAGAAGGATTAGCGCACAATGTGACCAATGATATCTTAGAAGATGATTACGAAAACTTGTGGATAAGTACGAACAACGGCATCGTTCGATTGAATAGGAGAAGTGGGGAACTGATGAATTTTGACAAGTCAGACGGACTACACATGGACGAGTTTAATAAGAAATCTTCTGCTAAGTTAGACGATGGAAGACTTGCTTTTGGAGGATTAAATGGATTTGTTGTTTTTCACCCAAAGGATTTTTTGAAGACAGAAGATAAAGGGTTGAAAAATAATCTACGCATAACACAAGTAATCATTAATGAGGAAGTTAAGAACTCAATTGATACGACAGAACCTATCACATTAGTCGATACTAAAACGGACATTACTTTTGACCTTCATTTATTAGATTTTGTGAATAATGAACCAGCTACTTATGAATGGAAGTGGAAGAATAGTGGAAGTGAATTTGAAACGCTATCGCAGGGGCGACTACATTTAAGAGAGCTACCGTCTGGGAAAAGCACATTAATTTTTCGAGCAAAATCAGCGAAAGGCGTCACTGCCCTCAATGAATTAGAAGTTAATTTTATTGCTCCTCGTTCATTTTTTGCTTTGCAACTTATTCTAGGCCTAAGCGCAATGCTTGGTTTGTTTTTTCTTTACAAAAAGCAAAAAAGCAAAAAAGAGAAAGAAGCCAATGAAGTAAAAAGTATAGTAAAAAAGAAAGAAACTACTGTTAAAATAGTAGAGGCGAAAAAGGAAGAGAAAAAGGTTGATGTTCTTGAAAATACAGATGCAAAACCAGTTGTCGCACGGAGCCTAAACGACCAAAAATGGCTAGATGTGCTCACTGTAGCAATACAGCATCATGAGAATATCGGACAATTTTCGGTAGAAGACATGGCAAAAGAAGTCAACTTGAGCTCACGACAATTAAACCGAAAGATTAAACAATTGACGGGAATTACTCCTAACCAGTTTTTAAGAGATATTAAATTGAAAAAAGCAAAAACTCTACTAGAAAGCGGAGCAGTATCTACCGTTGCAGAGACTTCTTTGGCAGTAGGATTTGAGAAGCCAGATTACTTCTCGAGGCTGTTTCAAGAAAAGTATGGAGTAAGACCTGTTACTTATTTTGATAAGAAAAAATAGAATAAGTAACTGATGTTACGCACAGAAATCATTGAGTAAATTGAGTATGACTTTCTTTTTTTTTCGAGCAAAGCGTCGGATTGGTATCAAATTTATTTTATCATAATATGTAGAAAGTTAATTTTCAATTAATTATATTTTGGTTGATGTTTCTTGTCTATTTTTTCTTCTTCTTTTTCGTCGGAAAAAGAAGCAAAAACTCGTCGAAAACGCATATTTTTCATGTTTCACCTTTCGTGTGTACAATTTTTGCTACGCAAAAAAGGTACAAGACGACCGCAAGCGGACAGGTGAAACATGAAAAATTGC
>CALDUB010000331.1 GCA_937923465.1 uncultured Saprospiraceae bacterium | reverse complement strand
GGACAGGTGAAACATAAAAAATTGCTCTTTTTTCGACAGTTGAATGAGAATTTCAGCCTTAGGGCTACTTCAATTTGGATTTAAAATACTGATAATCAATTAATTAAACTTTGCAGAATAATAAACCTGACGCCAATCCGATAGCTATCGTGATTAAAGTGAAAATAGGCGGAAAATTGTTTCTAAATCCCGTACTTCAGTCGGGGTCCTCATATATAGAATTACTTAAATTCAAACAGCTTCTAAAGTATTAAAATGAAATTAGTACTCTATTATTTTTGGTTCTCAATCACTGCTTGTCCCGCAACGCGGGGGGATTTGTCAAAGAACGTTATTTTTAATATTTTCACTTTTCGTAACCTTGATTTTACAAAATAATTAAACGATTCAAGTCAAGGTATAAAATATTTTTCCCAAATTATGTGTCTTTTGTAGAAAACCACGTCATAAAAGCAACCAATAAATAAACACAAAATCAAAGGGGAAAGACATAATGTCTTTTCCCTCTTGGTAAAATCCGTATTTTACTTCTGAATTTTTTAAAATAGGAATATAAAATGCTTCTTTTTTTGAAGTATTTGAATTCCTTTTTCATCCTGTTGGTAATATACCCTGAACTGTTTACCTTTGCGGAAATCTTGTTAATGAACACAAGATAATCTTATCTGCAAAATTAACAGTTAATCTTTTCAAAACGAATTGAAGACAACGCAACATAAAGCACTTTCAGACTCGGAAATCATCCGACAATATCTGACGTCGCGCGACCAACGTTATTTTCATACGTTGTATCGTCGATATTCGACAAAGATATACAGTCGCTGCATTTCCCTCTTGAAAGATGAAGGATTAGCACAAGATGCAATGCAAGAGATATTTATGAAGCTATTCTTAAATCTCTCTAAATTTGGAGAACGTGCCAAATTCAGTACGTGGGTTTACTCCATTACGTACAACTATTGTATTGATGTCATCCGTAAGAAGAAAAAGCAAACTGCTATTTTTTCTGATGAAATGGAGAGAGTCGAAGATGTTGCGGAAGATGTACCAGACTATGCTCTTTTAGAAATGGAAGTCGGGCGGTTAAAATTTGTATTAGATAAGATACCCGTAGGTGATAAGGCTGTACTCTTGATGAAATATCAAGATGACATGCAAATAAAAGATATGGCAGTCTCTTTAAGTAAAACGGAAAGTGCCATAAAAATGAAAATCAAACGTGCAAAAGAAAAAGCTTTAAAGGTTTATCGTGCAAATTATAAGGACGATTTTTAATCTTGCTTGTATTTTTTTCAAGTCACCCAATTGAGCAAAGTAAGCCTAAGTAACAACGAAAAACAAGCTTTTTATCGTTACTAAATTTAAAGTAAAAAGTAATTTTGCGGAGCAGATGATATTTCTTCTCCGCAAAATTACTTTTTGTAGAATTCTAATAATTTACTTTTCTCAAAAAAAAAAACGCTTTATGGAAGCGAATAATAATAATTTTAAAAAACTGATGGAGGAAGAAGAACTAATCTTCACCGCCCCTCTTTTAGTAGAACACAAAGTAGTTAGTAATATATCTTTTCTAGACTTTTTTGGACGAACGATTGAATTGTTTGTTCCTAAAATTTTAGAATTACTTATCGTGATGACTGGTGGTACAATGAATCAGTTAAAAGCTGTTGACTTACCAGACCTGTTAGCTGAAGAAGGCGAGCCCGATGGAGATTATGACGCTGCTGCCCCAGGAGATGCAGGAAATGATGTCACTGGAGACAAATAGGGCTTTTCCCCTTTTCTTGAAAATCGAAAGAAAACGTGCTTAAAAAATGGATGTAATAAAAATTGTTACTGACGTCGTTATGAAATTTGCTGCGGCTATTCCTAATTTAGTAGGAGCTATTGTAGTTGCTATACTTGGTTTTATTATTGCAAAAATAGTTGGAAAATCAATCACTGCGGTCTTAGCGAAAGTTGGTGTAGACAAACTTGGAGACAAGTTAAATGAGACCGATATCTTTAGCAGTACTAACCTGCAATTGAAACCAAGTAAGATATTTGGTACAATCGTTTACGTCATCCTACTTCTAGTATTCATGATGATGGCAACGGATATACTCCAAATGGAGACTGTATCTAATATGGTAGCGGATATTATTAATTATATCCCTAACCTAATCTCAGCATTGATTTTACTTGTCTTGGGTATCTTGTTAGCAGACTTTATTAAAGGAGTAGTTCAAACCGCGTGTGATTCTTTAGGAATTCCTTCTGGTAAAATTATTGCTACTTTCATTTTTTACTTAGTCTTTCTGACAATGACAATTTCTGCTCTGTCTCAAGCGAAGATAGACACATCTCTCATTACATCTAATATGACTGTGATTTTGGGAGGCGTCGTCGGTGCTTTTGCATTAGGCTATGGTTTTGCAGCGCGGGACACAATGGCAAATTTTTTAGCTTCATTTTATAGCAAAAAGAAAATTCAAATTGGAGATGTAATTGCCCTAGATAATGTAAAAGGAGAAGTTGTAGACATAGATGGAAGCTCATTAACTCTTGATACAGGAAACAGTACAGTTATTATTCCGTTAAATAAATTAACTACAGAAAAAGTAGAAATTTTTAAATAGCAAAAGAAAATACTTTTATAGAAAGCCTACAAGAGTTTCTTTTGTAGGCTTTTTATTTAAAAAATGACTTTAGGTAACCAGAGAATAGTTATACATAGGTTACGACAGGACTATTTTCCGTCTGATTGCTTAGACTAGATAAAATAAAGTAAATTCTCTTAATAGAAAAGTTACTTCTTTCTAACTTTCTCGTCAAAAAGTCGTTATAGGATAAAACAATATCATCCACTTGAGTAATCCTGATAAAATATTAGGTTACTCTATTCGTATGAAGAAATTTTTTAATAAAATTATTAAAATGAAAAAAATCGTATTACTTTGCTTAGCAGTAATTTTTGTATTCAATGCCCAAGCACAAGATGACAAAGCTACTTTAGAAGCTTTAAAAACAGAACTAGCAGCTAAAAAAGCAGCAGCAAGTGCAGCAGCAGGTGAAGCAGCAGCAGTTCAAGCTAAAATTGATGCTCTTCCAGGTTGGAGATACGGAGGCGTAGGTATTCTTGGATTAAACTTTTCTGGAACAAGTGATTGGGTTACTAACGCTATTCCTAATTCAACTTCTCAGTCTCCTTCTATTGCTTTAACTGGTTATGCTCACAACATACAGACAAAGTATTTTTGGAGAAACAATGCAAGTCTTAATGTTTCGGGATTAAAATTTGTGAATGATGATTTACCAGAAATTCAACAGCAAGATTCTTTACAGATTGTTAACAACTCTTTTAATGTAACTTCATTATTTGGTTACAGATTAACTGACAAAATCGCTATCTCTGCTTTAGGAGAGTACCGTACGGTTGTTTTAGCTAACACTATTAATGGTGTAGATTCTGAATTTAACAATCCTGGTTATTTAGATGTTGGTGTTGGTGTAACTTGGACTCCTATCGAAAATTTGGTAGTTGTTTTACACCCATTAAACTATAATATAGTTTTCCCATCTGCTAGCTTCGAATCTTCTTTAGGTACAAAGTATGTTGTGGATTATACTCGTAGTTTACCAATGGGTATCGCATGGACATCTAATTTGACAGGTTTCTTGTCATACAAAGATGTTGAAAATCCTAACTTGCACAGTTTTAACTGGACAAATGGATTCTCTTTCACTGCATTTAAAGGTATCGGTGTATCTGCTCAGTTAGTTCTTAGAAAGAACGCTCAAGAAGCATTTAAATTTGGCGGCATCACTAATGACAGTGCTAACCCAACACAATTGGCTTATGTTGTAGGATTATCTTACAGCTTATAAGAGATTGTTGCTTTAAAATTATAAAAAAGCCCGTTCTGATTAATCAGGACGGGCTTTTTTGATGATTTTCGTCATGTTTTACAAAAAGCTAAAACGTAAGTCCGTTCAATTCGTTATATTTGTCGGAAACATTCTTAGAAAACTTTTCTTCTATAAAAATATTTAAAAATGGCAAGAGCAATTCCGGTCGTTGACCTATCTCAATTCGTAAATGGAAGCGCAGAAGAACGTGCTGCTTTCGTTCAAAAACTCGGTAATGCATTTCACGAAATCGGCTTCGTTGGAGTGAAAGGACACGGGATTTCTAAAGACTTAATTGATACTTTTTATAGTTCTGCAAAAGCTTTTTTTAGTTTGCCCACAGATGTGAAAAGAGGTTATGAAGTACCTGGATTAGCAGGACAGCGTGGTTATACAAGTTTTGGAAAAGAACATGCAAAACAATCGGATGTGCCTGATTTGAAAGAATTTTTTCAAATGGGACAAACAGTAGAAGATGGCGATGCGATTGCTTCTCAATATCCTGACAACGTGCAAGTTGCGGAAAAACCAGAATTTGCAGATAAAGGACGTGAATTGTATCAAGAATTCGAACGTGCTGGTGCGCAATTGTTAAAAGCTATTGCTATTTATCTAGACTTAGGCGAAGATTACTTTGATGCAAAAATCCATAATGGGAATAGTATCTTACGTGCTATTCACTATCCGCCAATTACACGCGAACCTGCTACGGCTATTCGTGCAGAACAGCATGAAGATATTAATCTAATTACTCTTTTAGTTGGAGCATCTGCTGGTGGTTTGCAATTATTAAACATGGAGGATGAATGGATGGCAATTACGCCAGAGGAAGACGAAATTGTTATCAATGTGGGAGATATGCTTCAGCGTTTGACAAACAATTATTTGAAATCTACGACGCACCGTGTCGTTAATCCACCACGTGAACAATGGCACATGCCACGTTTATCTATTCCATTTTTCTTACATCCACGCAGTGAAATGGACTTAACTGTATTGGATAAATGTGTGACAGATGACCAACCGATAGCTTACGAGCCAATTACGGCAGGAGGCTATTTGGACGAGCGTTTACGCGAGATAGGGTTGAAAAAATAATACTCAGAGAACGGACGAAATTAATTTTTCGTCCGTTTTTTTATTTTAAATAGAACATTTAAGAGCGATAAGGGTTATTTGATTCTAAAATTATACTTAGCTTTTCTGTTCTTTCAGAGTCATTTTTAAACCAATTATCGCTTTCGTAGCCCATGAACGTTGTAAAGATGCTGAGTTAATCGTACTTTTGTAATCGAAATAGAATGAGTCTGCATAGATTAGCGGGCTTTTAAAAGTGAAAATTAAATTTATTTAGCATGAATACAGTGTTATTCGTATTACCAGGTGGAATGGAATTAGTCATCATCCTTTTTGTAGTTTTACTACTTTTTGGCGGAAAGAAGATTCCAGAATTGATGCGTGGCGTTGGTAAAGGAATGAGAGAATTTAACTCTGCTAAAGCGACCCTGGAGAACGAGATTAAAGAAGGAATGAAAGAGGAGGACAAATTAGAACTGAAACAAAAGAAGAAAGCTTAGTTTTACATTAGAATTTTTGGGCGAAAGTATCTTAGTCTTTTAGAGTCTTTAATCTAACGTCTAATATCTAACATCTTAAAAAAATATATTATGCCAGGAGGAATGGAATTGTTTATCATCCTTTTTGTTGTCTTGTTATTGTTTGGCGGGAAGAAGATTCCAGAATTGATGCGAGGCGTCGGTAAAGGAATTCGTGAGTTCAATAATGCTAAAGCAACAATTGAGACAGAGATTAAAGAAGGCATGAAAGAACACGAAAAATTAGAGTTGAAAGAAAAGAAAGAAGCGTAACTAACATAGCTTTTAAAATGTTTCTTTTAGACAAACTAATTTGGCTTGTAAATATAACGCCGAAGGTGTCTCCGTACGCCTTCGGCGTTGTATTTTTGCGCGACATTTCAAGCCTACCATATTTTAAGCTCAACCAAACCAACTATAATTATTAGGTGACAAAGACGAAATTCATCGGAAAGTAGACATCGTCACACGCCGTCGACCGTCGACCGTTAACCGTCAACCGTTTTCAAATATGATAAAAGCTAATAATCCTGCCCTCAAATCTTGGGTCGAAGTTTCTGCTGATAGCGATTTTCCTATCCAGAATTTACCATTCGGAGTTTTCACTACAAAGACAAACACACGCCCGCGTGTGTGTACGCGTATTGGAGATTTTATCGTTGATTTGGTCGTCCTTGACCATTTATCTATGTTAGACGACTGTGAAATTTCGCACTCTGTTTTTGATAATCAATACATCAATGACTTAATGTCTTTGGGTAAGGAGAAAACGCGTGCATTACGTAATTGCTTGTCTGATATCTTAGAAGAAGGAAATACAGAGGCAGAAAAAAATTCGTGGCACTTTCTACACCATGCAGATAAAGTAGAAATGTTATTGCCAATCAGAGTTGGAGATTATACTGATTTTTATTCGAGTATCGAACATGCAACCAACGTAGGAACAATATTCCGTGACCCTGATAATGCACTTCTTCCTAACTGGAAGCACTTGCCTGTTGGCTATCATGGACGCGCCTCGTCTATCGTGGTGTCAGGGACAGAAATCACGCGCCCCAAAGGACAAACAAAGCCTAAAGACGACGAGCCGCCAGTTTATGGACCTTCTCGTCTATTGGATTTTGAGTTAGAAATGGGTTTTGTCATTGGTAAAGAAAATGGACTAGGTAACGCTGTTAGCACAGGTGAAGCGGAGGATTATATTTTTGGTTTGATACTGTTTAACGATTGGTCTGCACGTGATATTCAAAAATGGGAGTACATTCCTCTAGGACCCTTCTTAGCTAAGAATTTTGCGTCAACAGTATCTCCGTGGGTTATTACATTAGATGCTTTAGAGCCTTTCCGTGTGCAAGGACCAGAACAAGAACCAAAGGTTTTGCCCTACCTACAGTACGAAGGAATGAAGAACTATGACGTTAATTTGCAGGTAGCCATTCAGCCAGAAGAGAAGCAAGAAACGGTTGTGTGTGATTCTAACTTCAAGTATATGTACTGGAACATGACACAACAACTAGCACACCACACTGTCAACGGATGTAACATGCGTGTTGGTGATTTATTAGCGTCAGGAACGATTAGTGGTCCAACTCCAGATAGTTATGGTTCTATGTTAGAAATCTCTTGGCGCGGTTCAAAACCTGTAAAGATGAACGACGGCAGTGAAAGAAAATTCATCAATGATGGAGACACTGTTATCATGCGTGGTTGGTGTGAGAAAGACGGAGTGCGTATTGGTTTTGGAGAAGCAAATGGTAAAGTTTTACCAGCTAAGTAATATGTTCGTTCCACTCTGTGTTACTATGCACAGGGTGGAATCCACATACTACTCTTTTTTTTGTGAAATCTCGGTGACACAACTCCATTCCCAATCAGAAAGTCCAAAACCTGTTCCATTCATCGAATAATGCCACCATTCTGACCGTGTTGGATTGAAGCCATATTTCAGCATTGTTTCTCTTAAAACCAATCTATTTGCCAAAACCTCTTTAGGTAAATCCTGATACTCAGGCCAAGCTTCTCTTCCAAAATAATCATAGGCAGTTCCCATATCTAATTCATTTCCATTCATATCTGCCAAAGTCAAATCTACAGCTGCACCTCTATTGTGCATAGACCCTTTTGCGGGCGGAGCGACGTAGCGGCGGTCAGGTACTTTGTTCCACAGTCTTTGTTGGACAGGTCGTGGTCGATAAGCATCTAATATTTTTAGATTGAATCCTTTAGTTTTTAATTCTTCTTGAACCTTCGCTAAAGTATTGGCAGCCTTGGGTCTCAAGAAAGCACGAGGACATTCATACATTTGTTCTTCCACAAAATTATCTTCAGTAGCATATTTCAAATCGATGATAATATCAGGCATTAAACGGTCTAATTCTACCCATTTTAACGTGTCAAAATCAATAGGATAAGAAACTACAGTAGGAATTGGAATCAGAATTGGAACGGGAGTTTCTACAATCGGGAGAGAAGAAATCGTGGTAGCTTTATCATTTGCACAAGAAAAAAAGAATAGGAAAACAAACAGTAGTGTAAAATTTTTATTGAACATTTTATTGTCTTTAGTGAGGCTCTTACGTAGAATCAAAAATCGGTACTGCCGTATGACGACAGTACCGATTTTTGGTTTGTATATTATATTTCGGCGAGATTTATACCTCTTCTTCTTCAATAATTGCAGCCAAACCACGGTCAACTAAAGCTTCTCGTATAGGACGTAAGACTGCCATAGAAGCAGTTTTTACAGTAGCTTTTCCCTGACTGTGAATAATGACAGATAATTGTTCCGCTTGTACATCATCATATTTCAATACTTCTTGAAAGCACTGGATGACCCAATCAAACGTATTTACTTCATCGTTAAGAACAATAAGTCGCGCGATTTTACCCGTTTCGACTTCATCCAAAACTGCAATTTCTTCTTCTTCCTCAAAAGAGTTATTATACAACATCGCGAAATTTTTTAGCTTTTCTTAGTTGAGATTCTTTAATGCTTCTTGCACAGCATCAAAATTAGGGATTTCACCAGCATTTTCCAAAACTTCTGCGTATTGAATTATGCCTTTTCCGTCAATAACGAAAGCCGAACGCTTAGAAACGCCCTGCATCCCGAATGCAAATGTCTCATAAATGGTGTCATAAGCTTTTGATGCTTCTTTATTAAAGTCAGAAAGCAAAAGAAAGTTCAAACTCTGTTCAGCTTTGAATTTCTCTAAAGCGAATGGACTATCAACGCTAACTGCTAAAATCTCAGCATTTAAATCACCATAAGTATTGATGTCATCGCGCATGGTACATAACTCTGTCGTACAAACGCCTGTAAATGCTAAAGGGAAAAACAACAAGACAACATTTTTGCCTTGGTAATCCTTAAGATTAATCTCTTTTTTCTCGTCTGAAGTTAGTGTGAAATCAGGTGCGTTATCTCCTACTTTAAGAGCCATTTTTTTTATTTTTAGATTATAGTAATAATAGTTATTGTTAGGAATCTTCAAATCTTCTACAGTGTATTGAACTTGATAGAAATATCCCGATACCCAAACAATAACGAATATTACCTTTGCAAGTTTAACATTTTTGATTAAAAACTTAA
>CALDUB010000330.1 GCA_937923465.1 uncultured Saprospiraceae bacterium | reverse complement strand
ATCCTCTACAGTAACCGTAGCCGTACACTCATCTGAAGTTCCATTTGCATCCGTCATCATCAAAGTCACAGGATAAGCAGAACCAACATCAGCACAAGTGTAATCTGTTTGACCAGCACTGATACCCAAAAACATCTGTCCGAGAGGTGCATAACTACCGTTGTCGATATTAGCAGCAGTACATGTTCCTGCACCAGCGGCATCCAATTCTACTGTAAAGTCTTGGCAAATTGTCACAGGGGATGCATCGCCGTCTATTGTAACTGTAACAGGATAAGAAGATGAAGCGCCACCTGGGTCTGTCACTGTCGCAGTGACAGTATTGGGACCATAATCAAAAATAGTAAAAGTATTTGGCTCTACAGTAATCGTGGGCGTACCATTTGGACAATTGTCGGAAGTAGAAGCAACTACATCTGCACCCGTAACGGTCACTGTACCACTTGCTGGAATAGTGACCGTTGGATTTATAGTAACAGCCGAAGGTGCTATTGCATCTACTACTGTTACTGTACTTGAACAATCGTTGGTATCACCATTATTATCCGTTACAGTTAAAGTAATAGGAAAAGTGCTACCGACATCAGAGCAACTGTAAGTAGTCGTACCAGCAGTAATATCCAAAGATTGAATACCAAAGTCTGCTTGAGACTGACCGTTGATATTGTCGGCTGTTACTGTAGCAGAACCTGAGGCATCAATGCCCGCAGCGTAATCTTGACAGACAGCAACAGGAGGGTTTGAACTGTTAATGTTAACCGTAAAGTTTCCTCCAGTACCAAAGCCCGCCGTAGTCACGTACAGGTAGTAAGTCGTATTAGGAGCAATAGTGACTAGGAGAGAAGGGTCATCTCCACATTTGTCACTATCGTCACCGCCGTTTACAGGGATTAAGCCGTTACAGGAACCGCTAAATACACCTAGACGTGTGTCTGCTTCACTATTGCAAAGAAAGACGTTAATGTCAAACTCTGCAGATGCAGTACTTTGAATAGAATACCAAACACCGCCAGACTCTGACAAATTGCCGCTATCGGCACAAGTCAAGGGAGCACCAGTATTGGTTGAGTTAAGAGTTGTACCTGTAAAGACATTTCCGTCAAAGTTGGTAATTGCAGTAGCGCCTGAACATAAGTCATTGGCCGGGGCTTGCGCTGTTAAGTTTGTCAAACTTATTGACAATAAAACAAGCAAACTCAAAAAATACTTGAAGTGCAGTATTTTAGGGCTCGTTTGGTAAAATTTGTTAAAATTCATTTTTTAAATGTTTTTCTGAATAAAATCAGGATTAAAAAATTGTAAGGTTATTAGGACATAGCTCCGCCAGTACCGTTTTTGCATGTTGCAAAAGCAGATTTTGAAGTAGTCAAAGTTTGGATTCTATCGAGCAACTGCTGTTTTAAGAGAAGTTAGACGATAGAGTCGCATCCTTTACCAATCGAATAAAATACTCGACGGCGGTGTAAGTATTATTGTTGTTATTTTAAACTTAGATACACCAATTTAGGGTTTGTTATTGCAAAATGACAATAACAAACGAACGATAGCTGATGAGCCATCTTTCTGGATTTAATTACTAAGTTGTGTGTAGTCGCCGGAAGTCGGCTTAGAATAGTATGTAAATAAAGAAATTACAGTTTTCAGTAAAAGTGATTTTAGCCCTTTGAAAAAATCATTCAATCAATGATGTGTTCTTTCGAAAAATATAGTGTTTATTTTTGTTTCGTTTTCTTGGCACAAATTTAAGTTAAAAATAATATTTTTTTTCCTACAGTTTTTGATGATTGTCCAGTTTATTATTAATATATTTGTCGTAAGTTGTTTAATATCAGTTAGTTATTATTATATTTTTTATAGAAATGTTTTTTGTAGATAGAAAATCTATTTAGTATGACCTATAAAAACAAAATAATAAATAACGTAGAGTAACATTTTATCAATTCTAAAGACTTTTGATTTTCGACAATTTTTACTCATCACAGTTAACTCATGCTAGACGATAAACTTTTTACCATCTTAAGGCTTCTCTCTCCCGAGCATTTCAAAAAATTGCATCGTGCGACTCTTTCCGCTTTTCACCAAGGCAATGCAACTGCTGAAAAGACATACAAGGTTTTATCTCCTTATTATCCCCAATTTGAGTTGTCCCCAAAAGACATTCGTAAAGTATACCGCAAACTCTTTCCTGAGAAAGATTTCAATCCTCGGAAACTAGATAAGTATATGAATGTCCTACTAAAAACTACGGAGTCATTTCTGTTATATCTGCGTCTAGAGAGTGATGATTATCTGCACGAAAAACTGGTGAACAAAGCGTTTACGCATCCTAATCTATTTGACTTGTTTTTAAAGTCACAAGCCAAACGACACAAGATGCTGGACGGAAGAGAACAAAAAGATGCGGATTATTGGGAAGAGAAAACTGAACTGTACGACCGTCTGTACGCTCATAGTGGACACGAAAAATATGATGTAAATGATGACACACATACTCAACTCAATGAGTCGAGTGACCGTTTTTATATGCACTATAAAATGAGCAGCTCTATCATCTTACAAGAGAATGAGGAGGAAGCAGAACTTCAGAAAGGAGATATTTTGTTGAAAGAAATAAATACAGCTATTCGCAGAGGAGATTATGAAAATGAGGCATTATTAACCCAATATTTGTTGAGAGAAGAAAGAACAGACTAATGAATAAAGACATCAAGCTATTCCGTATTCTCAAGAGTCTATCGAGAAAAGAGATAAATCAACTGCAAAGTGCAGTAGAGTCTCCGCTATATCCACTGGCTTTACCTTCTCAAAAACTCTATCACATCCTACGACCTCATTATCGAAAATTGGATAGTACAAGTGAAGGAAAGAAAAATATTTTTGCTGAATTGTTTCCAGGAGAGTCATATGATGATGCAAAACTGCGCCGAGTATTTTCTAATCTAACTCAAGTCGTTAAGAAATTTTTAGCATATAATCAACTGCAAAATGATACTTGGCAAAGAGAAAAAACATTGGCAGAGGCATATGAAGAATTGGGATTGTCTACTGTCTCTCAGCAAATAAGAGAGAACTTATACGAGAGAGTAGACCAAGAACCATTGAAAAACGAGAATTATTGGAAGAAGAAAATGATTTTGTCTGGTGCGCAGCAGTCCGCTTTGCTTAGTAATCAAAAGGAAGCGTCTACCAAATTAGCAAAAGAAACGAGCTCTGCTGCCGACCACTATTTTGCATATGCGACGGTACGTCATGCATTGTTGATTAAAAGTAAAGCTTACGTTTTTGATACTCCTTACAATCTATCCTATCTAGAAGCCGTCAAAAAAGCATATAAAAATGGTTTATTAAGAGACGATAGTCTGTTTCGTCTGTATGTACTCGCTCTGCAACTGATAGAGGAACCAAGAAAAGATGTATTCTTTGCTTATCAGAGTTTATATTTTAATCAAGGGAATGTTGGTTATGGAGAGGATGATTTATTTTTGTTTTATATTGGATTAAACTATGCTGTAAGACAGATAAATGGTGGCGATATTGATTTTCAAAAACTACCTCTAGAATGGTATAAGTTTGGTTTGAACAGAAATATCTTACTAGTAAACGGATTAATGGAACATGTAGATTTTAGTAATATTGTATTTTTTGGTTGTCAAAATAACGAAATTGATTGGACTCTTACATTTATAAAAGACTATATAAAATTGTTGCCTCTCGAAATTCAAGAAGAAGAATTTCTATACTCAAAAGCTTCTATATTCTTTCAAGAAAATAAATTTTATGAAGTGATTGATAATATTTCTGAGTATCCGTTTAGTTCTGCTTATGCATTAAAATCTAAGGTTTTAATTTTAAAATCACATTTTGAGATTTATCTAAAAGACAGTACTTACACTCTGACATTGATTAGTAGTATTCTTGCATTCGAAAGTTACTTATATAGGGATAAAAAAAGGACGAAAGCGAATAAATTGCCTTACATTAATTTTTGTAAGATTTTGAAGAAAATCCTAATTCTCAGAATAAAAAAAATAAGCAAGACGGTAATCTCAAAACAGATAAGAAAACAAGTAGCAGTGAAAAAAGTAATTGTTTCTAAAAATTGGCTATTAGAAAAGGTAATAATCTAAGTAAGTGGTGATTGAACTAAAAAAGCTCAATCACCACTTAGATGCTTGAATTAGAAAGTGATATTAGCCTGCAGCTACTTCTATAATAATAATCTCCACCGCACCACCTTTCACAGTCTTTGCCTTTTCTTTAGAAATTTGAACGTTTGTAAATGCATTTAATCTTGAAATTGTGATTGAATTTTTCATATTGGTATTACTTTGCAGGGTCTTGAATAGACAAGACAGCCTTATTAAGAGGATTTAAATTGTTGTATTTTTAGTTTTTGCTTGCCAACCAGTCAATTATCATTGTTTTCCTGATGACATCACAAATGTGAGACAAATGCATTTGAAAAGAGCCAAAATAGTGGTGAGTGGTACTTATACTGTGGTGATTGGTAAAAGGTAAATTAGGAGAGAGTACTTATTTAAAAGCAAATCATTTTATAGTGTAATGATATTTCTAATTTTGAAGACGATAAGTCAGTCACTTACCACAAAATAGCTACCTTTGACCACTATATTAGTAGAGAGAATTTATAAAAGCCTTTTGTTTGTAAAAAATCACGAACAACATGAAGGTGCAAAATTTAAGAATAATCATAGCCGATAGTAGTTTGGCAATTAATCTGAAACTGAAAATCCAATTAGAGAAACTTGGCTGCCAAGTTGTCGCAACGACAGATAATGCCTTTAGGCTACAATATCTAGTCGAAAAATTAAAGCCAGACTTTATTATTTTAGATACTGGACTATTAAACCCCGCCGCCGAAAAATATTTAAAAAAATCCCAAATTCCGATATTGTTTACGACCTGTTATGGAGTAGATGAATTGTTATTTTCTCTTTTTGAGAAGAGTAACACTGTAGGATATTTAGTAAAACCTATAGATAGATTTAGTTTGTATTCCAGTATTCGAGGAGCTATAAACTTTCATCACAATTATCAAGGAGGGAAACAAGTCGAACTATAAATCCAAAATATATTTTTTAGGATTAACCAAATGAATTGAGAAATTAACGAAATGAGTATATCCAGTTTAAAGGTTCTAATCGTCGAAGACAATTTAGCTTTTGCTCTACAATTAGAAATGCTATTAGAAAAGTTAGGGTACTTTGTCTGTGGCAGGGTAGCCAGTTCGGTGGATGCTTTCAAAAAAATACATGCGGAAAATCCAGATTTAATCCTGATGGACATTGACATCCAAGGAAATATGACAGGCGTACAAGTCGGCAAAAAAATATCCAACCTAAATATCCCAATACTTTATATCACTTCACATGGAGATGAAACGACCTATGCATTGGCGCAGGAGTCGAATATGATAGGCTACTTAGTCAAGCCTGTCAATAAAATCTCTCTACGCTCAGGAATAGAACTCGCCATATCAAAGGCGTATTCTCTGAAAGCGGAAGAGCAAAGGAATACAGAATTGCAGGTCGAAGACCACATTGTAACGAAGCATTCTTTCTTTTTCAAAAAACGAGATACTATTTACAAGGTTCTCACTCGAGACATCTCATTCATCAAATCAGATGACAATTATTCCAGAATAACCAACGTGCAAGGCGAGATTTTTACTGCCCGTATCACTCTTGGTAAATTGGAAAAGATATTACCAAAAGGACTGTTTATGCGAGCGCATCGCCAATACATAGTTCAAATTGATAAGATAGAATCTATAGATACCGAGTCGAATACTATTCAGATTGGAGAGGAAGGTATTCCTTTGAGTAGGAGTCGGCGGAAGGAGTTAGAGGGTTTGATAAATTTGGTGAAATAGTCTGAAATTCCATTCTGCAGCTC
>CALDUB010000329.1 GCA_937923465.1 uncultured Saprospiraceae bacterium | reverse complement strand
TTAGCCATAGTTAATCGCTTACCATTGGCACAAGTCAAAGGCTGGAAAAAAACCTTGTTGCATCTCACTTTTGACAACCTTTTAGTTGCAGTAGTTTATATAATTCTTGGCTTTTTAATTGGTTGGAAAAAATTTCTCATGGTACAGATTCCTGTGACGGTTTTCTTCGGAATTATCGCCGTTTGGTTTTTCTATGTGCAGCATCAACACGAGCATGCTTACAAGTCTTGGAAAGCAAATTGGGACTATCTCATTTCTGCCATAAAAGGAAGCACTTATTATAAACTGCCACGCATTATGCACTGGCTAACAGGAAATATTGGTTACCACCACATTCACCATTTGAGTTCAGGTATTCCAAATTATAACTTACGGAAGTGTGCGGAGGAAAATCCTATTTTCCAAAAATACGTCACTAAAATTACCTTTTGGAAAAGCCTAAAACTGATGTCTCACAAACTTTGGGACGAAGACTCAGGACGGATGATTACTTTCAAAGAGTTTCATAAAATAGAGCAAGTTAGAATGGCTGCATAGCCCCATATATATAAATTAATCGCAGCAAGAAGTGACTGTAATACTCTGAAAAGACCACATTTGATGAAAAATGTGGTCTTTTTTATATAATTTTTATCAAATCCTACGTAAAAAAGTATAATTTCGCCTTGATGTTGTCCATTTGCCTTTAGATTTGTAGTTTAGAGGCTTGAAAAAACTATTAATTTCTCTCAAGAAATACATTATCCCGTATTGTTAGATAGAATCCTTTCACCTGCACTAGTACACAGCAAATCCCTCTAGAAATTCGTTACTGTTTAAAGGTTGTCCTCTTTAATATTAGTCGGCAGCACTAAACCAAAATTTTCAGAATGAAACAATTGCTCTCTTTCTTCGTCCTTAGCTTCCTTTTTCTCTCTTTTGCGCCTGATATTTCTGCGCAAAATTGTACCAGTTTTATCGATGAAGATAAAAATTTAGGTAGCACGCACATCTTGCGCATGACTCCTCAGACTCTTGTCGTGCGGGGTAATTATACTTATCGAATGCAACTTATGAATGAATCGAGAGGAGTAGTTGCTCGCGTCTATTCAAAAGGAGGCGAGGTCTTTAATCAAGATGATGAAATCATTTTTATGGATGCCGCAAACGTTCGTAAGAGTTTCCGATTTATTGACATTGGAGAAATGAAACGGGGCTCAGGTACGCCTGAACATAGCAATATTTTACAGTTAGATTTGGCAGCAGTAAACTGGTTAGCTAAATCTAAAATAATAACGATGTATCTGAAAAACAACATCAGTAATCAGATGCGTAAGTTCACGATTATTGGTAGTCGTCAGGGTGCATTGCAGAGTATGGCTCTTTGTTTTAATAATACGCTAGACAAAAAAGGTGTAAAAGATGTAAAACTAACAGGCAATGATAAATCTGCGGCTTCAGCCGGCGGTAAACCTGCTGGTAGTCCAATCAGCCAAACCTCTTCTGGCACCAGAAAAGTAGCTGATATTAGTCAGTTGAATGACTCTGAATTGGCAGATTTGTATAAAGAGTTGCGGGATACAAAAGCGCGTATCAGAGAAGAAATTGAGGCAGAAAAGACAAAAGGAGAAGGTGTGAAAGCTAATTTGCGAGAGCAACTAGCTAATGAGCAGGCTCAAATTTTGGTAAAGAAAAATGAATTTGCGCAAGAGGTATTACAAGCTAGAAAAAATGCGGATGTTGAAATGCAAAAAGCACAGCAAGAAGTGGCTGAGTTTGTAAAAGATGCACGTAGCAAAGCAGATACGGAAATTGAGAAAATTAACCTCACCGTTGCAGAAGCAAAAATGAAAGCCGCTGCCGAAATTCAAAAAACGAAATTAGAATCTGCCGAAGAAGTTGCGGCTTCTCGCGCCTCTGCTGCCGACGAAATCAAAACGGTAAAGGAAAAAATGGAGTCTGCAAAATTAGAATATGCAGATGAGATTGCGTCAGCAAGAGAAAATTCAGAAAATGAATTGGGTCGTATTCGTCAAGAGTCTGCCGATGCAATAAAAGAAGCTCGAGAGCAAGCAAAGGTAGAACGAGAACGCACAACAGAAGAAGTCGTTGAAACGAAAAGTACTGCTGCTCAACAGATTTTAAAAACGAAGGAAGATGCCGCAGAAGAAATAGCACGTGCAAAAGAAAATGCTGTTTTAGAAAAAGAAAAAATTGCGTTCGACTTAGCAGAAACACGTCGTAAGTCTGCCGAACAAAAAGCACTTTTACAACAAAGTAGCGCACAAGAGTTAGCAGATATTAAGGAAAACGCTGCAAAACAAAAAGAAGCAAGTGCTATCGAAGTATCGGAAGCTAAAAAACGTGCAGTAACCGAAATTTCGGCTTCTCAGAAGCAAGTTGCGGACGAGAAAACACGCTCGGGTAGCGAGATTGCTTCGACAAAACAACAAACTGCTGCTGAAATTGCTGCAGCAAAAAAGAAAGCAGATGAAGAGAAAGCAAATGTAGCCTCTGAGGTTGTTGACGCTAAGTCTAAAGCAGCGCAATCTATAGCTGAAATCAATGCCGAGGAAACTAAGAAAGTAGCAGAGGCACGCGCAAAAGCAGAAACAGAAAAGGCTAAAATTGCAGATGAAGTCCAAGTCGCGAAGGAACGCGCTCAAACTGAGATTGCAAAAATTCAAGAAGAAGTTCGTGCAGCTATCGAGGCGGCAAAAACGAATGAAGAGACGATTAAAAAGCAATCAGCAGAAGAAGTAGCAGCCGCAAAACTGCGTGCTCAAAGCGAAATACAAAAAGCAGCCGAAGAGGCTCAAAATAAAGTTACGGAAGCAAATAGTAATGCAGATACTGCGAAGAAACAATATGCGGATGAAATTTCAAAAGCACAGCAGACTTCTTCTGAGCGCATGAAACAAATCCAAGACGAGGCAGCAAAAGCGATTGCAGATGCAAAAGCGAAAGAGCTAGAAGTCAAGTCAATGAGTGCAGAAGAAGTAGCAGCGGCGCGTACACGCTCAGCGGAGGAAGTGCGTAAGGCACGCGAGAGCGCAGCAAATGAAATTGCGACAGCAAAACAAAATGCAGCATTGGCAAAACAAGAAAGTGCGACCTCTGTAGCAGAGACAAAACGTGCGGCAGCTGAAGCTATTCAAATCGCTAAAAAAGAAGAAGCTGAAATCATTCGTACGGCGAAAGAAAATGCAGCGACAGAAAAACAAAAAGCAGCGAATGAAGTGGCAGAAGCGAAAAAGAAAGGCGCAATTGAGCTAAGTAATGTCAAACAACAAACGGCTGCGGAGTTGAAATTAACAAAAGAAGACGCGGCTCGTCAGAAAGAAAGTATTGCATTGGAAATCTTACGTGTACGTGAAGAAGCGGCTAAGAAAATCAGTGATACGCAAGAAGATGCGGCAGGTGAAGTAGCTGCTATTCAAAAGCAGGCTGCAGACGCAGTCAAAGAAGCAACAACTAATCGCGACACAAAGGTAAATGCTCTTAACGCAGAAGTTGCAGAAACGGAGAAGAATGCACGCGCAGAAATTGCTGTTGCACAAGAAAATGCGAAGAAAGAAGTGAATATGGCTCGTCAGGAGTCAGATACGAAGAAACAACAGTATGCATCTGATGCTGAAGTAGCGCGTAAAGCTTCTCTAGAGGAAATCAATAAAGCTCAAAAAGACGCTTCTGAGTCTGTTTATGAAACGAAACAGCAGGCAAGCGAACAAATGACGAAGGTTAAAAAAGAAACTGCTATGAAAATAGCTGCGGAACAAGCTAAAGTCAAAGAAGCAAACGATAAAACGGCTCAAGCGCAGGCGGAACTGAATAAGCTGAAAGAAGAACTTCGTCAAGCGAAAGCGGAATTGGAGAAAGTGAAGGAAGCTGGAAATTAAGAATTCGTTGATTGGTTGATTATGTTGATTGGTTAAATACCAGCAAACATAATCAACCATTTAACACACTCAAACTATATAAAATTGAAACTACTCATCATCAACGGTCCAAACCTAAATCTTTTAGGAAAACGAGAACCGACCATTTACGGAAAAAAGTCATTCGAAGAGTACTTTGAACAACTACAAACAGAATATCCAGGTGTAACTCTACACTATTTTCAATCCAATCACGAGGGCGAAATTATTGATAAATTACACGAAGTAGGCTTTTCTTACAATGGTGTAGTCTTGAATGGTGGCGCTTACACGCATACAAGTATCGCAATTGCAGATGCGATTGCGGCGATTGAAACGCCTGTGATAGAAGTCCACATTTCTAATATTCATGCGAGAGAGAAGTTTAGACAACACTCCTACTCTGCTGCTAATTGTGTGGGCTGTATCGCGGGTCTGGGTTTGAAAGGCTATGCTTTGGCGATTGAGTATTTTTTGTCTTAGGGTACACTCAGATTTATTGGACGTTGGACGAAAGATGTTAGACGTTGGATTTTAGACAAAACAATCGAAATCTAGTAAAAGTCATCTATTTTAAAGATTTGACTTTCAAAGTAATACGATTGATTTTACATATGTTTGAGTCTAAGGTCTAATATCTTCTGTCCAAAGTCCAAAAATTTATTGAACACAAAAAAACTCCCGTTCCAATATTTTGGAGCGGGAGTTTTTTTGTTTTTCACCGTTCGTTATTTAAAAAAACACCTCAAAAAATCCACTATTCTCCACATTTTGAAATTCTAAACTAAACCGATGCGGAAAAGTATCAATTGGATAAGGAAAGATACCTCCTTGTTCAAAAGTAGACATTGGAAAAGTGTCTGTTGCGCCTACACTCAAATTAAAATTTTCTGCGAAGTAAGAAACAGTAATTGGCGAGCCATTTAAGCTATCTCCTGTTGGCTTTTCGAGGGTCATAAAAGCATCGATAATATCGAGTGTGTCATTGTTAACGATGACGAGATTGCTATCGACTACCTCTACAGTTCCATTAATTTGGGCAAAAGGGGGAAAGTCTTCAGGAGGAGGCGATGTTGCCGTAGCCAAAAAGAAAAAGACACCACAAGTGATGATTGTTAGTACAATTGGATTTTTGAACATAAGTATTTAATTGCGATTAAAATAAAAAGCACACCAACAAGCCAATCCCATCACCACTACATCCCACCAATCAAAAGTGCCTGCTGTCCACTCCATGTATTGCATTATTTCATAAAAGAAACACAAATCAAACGCGATGAAAGTCACTAGTGCTGCCTTTTGTCCTTGCCAAATAAGTAAAAGTGACGCGCAAAAGGCATAAGCCCATAAAGCGTCAGGTAATTGATAAATGAGAAAATCAGGAGGGGAAAAATTCGTTTGTAAGTGTTCTTTTAATTTTAAGATGTCTTTATTTTCAGTAAAGAAGATAAAGATGTTAGAAAGAACTGTTCCTTTTTTACCAAAGAAAAAATAGAGTAAAGTACCCAAACAGAGAGGTGAAATTATGTGAAATAATACCACTACAAATAAGTACTGCCGTTTGTAGTTAAATCGTTCTTGACTCATCTTTAAAAAGGAACTACCGTCAAATCCACAATCCGCAAATTCCGCTTCTTCCCAAACTTATAAGTATTGTGTCGAAATAATTTCTGAACCAAAAAACCCAATCCAAAAGAAACACCAGCCACACCAACATCTCCCCAAGTATAAGGGTCGTCCGTCAATGGATTGTCGGATTTCACTAAAGCCGAAACCAATGAAAAACCTGTCCAGCTAAGTCCAAATGTGTACAATCCTCCAGCCGCGGCACGTGACCAAGCTCTATTTTGATAAGTACGAATACCTGCAACGTCTTCTAGTTTCGTATATCGCTGGTCAAATACGATGAGTTTTCTATCTGTAATTAATTGGTCGATTGTTCCGTCAAACCACTCCTTTTGACCGTTTAAAAGATAAGTAATCTTCTGCCCTTGATAGAATTTTTTAGTTTTGGGTGTCCCATATTTTTCCATCTGCAAAACTACCTGAGCAGAAGAGGAGAAGCCACATAATAAGAAAAAAGAAAGGAGTAATAAACGCATATTTTGAGAATTAGAAGGTGATAGTTTAATCATTCGCACGACGCACAAAGGAAAGCATAATTCCACTAAAAATCAACAAGCCTCCGACGATACGGTTTTGCAAATGGATTTTCTCTTTGTCTTCTAGATACCCTTTTAGTTTATCTGCGAAGTGTTGATAGAACAAAAGAGAGACGCCATCTATGACTAAATAGGTTGTAGTCAATATTGCGACCTGCGGAACGAAAGGAAGGTTTTCATTGATGAAGAGAGGGAATAAAGCCGCAAAGAAGACAATGGCTTTAGGGTTGGATGCTGACATCAAGAAGCCTTCTGTATATAGTTTTCGGAAAGATTTATCTTGTTCTTTGCCTTTTAGTTTTTGGGTTTCTGCTTTGGCTAATAGCTTTTTAGCGCCCATATAAATCAAATAAGCAACGCCAAGCCACTTTATCGCATCAAAGACTTCGCCAGAGGAAACAACGATAGATGCTAATCCTAAAGAGGATAAAATCATCTGTATTAAATTGGCAGTCAAATCACCAAATATTGTACCTACAGCTTTTTTTGAGCCATGATTCATGCTGTTTGCTGCCGCTAATAAAACACTTGGACCAGGCGTGAATGCGATGATTAAAACAGTACCTACGAAGGAAAGCCAGAGTGCTAATTCCATGATTTGCGATTTTATTTTGGAGGAAATAGAAATCACAAGTTAGTCATTTTAGAGTAGTTTAAGTAGTCGGACAAATTTATTTTGGAGTTTAGATATGCCATATTTGTATTTGTTGAAAGAAAATAAAGTGCTGATTATTTGCGATTGCGAAAAGTAAATATGGCATATCTTTTATCCAAATAATTATGTCTTACAAACGCGACCGCCCTGCCCTATCTGATTTATTTTTCCGTGAGCTCGCCTTCGTTTTCGTCGCAAAATTGTAACGCGCCCAAAGTCTAATTGTCCGCGACCGAAATTTGCGACGAAGAGTTGTTGTGATTTCAGGAAATACACGGTCGTTCCCTGAACTTGCTAAATTTAAAGGGTCATTGAAATAAATACGACAGTCTAATTTCTTATCAAAAAAAGATTTCTTGACAAAAAATTCTACCCAATAAAATGGTATCGCTTCGTAGAAAGCATCTGCACGTTTGGACCAATAACGGGCAGAAATATCGATACCTGTTGTCTCGTCAATTTTTATATTACTCGAAAACTGAAGGTCATATGTCGTTTGTTGAAACATATCTATGCCTTCTGCATTCGTAAATTTTCGGTGATACAAACGCACATTTTGTCTAAAGGAAAGCCAATCTGTCACATCACCAGATATATTGTATTCCAATCCGTATTGGGTCTGAACTCCTGTGTTTTGTCTTTGATAAAATGCGATTCCATCTTCTAAATAATAAACGCCATTCATCGCGTTATTATAGATGTTGTAGTAGGCAGAAAGGGTGTGCTTTTTCTTTTGAAAAGTCACTTCATATTGGTCAATGTATTCGGGCTGCAAATCAGGGTTTCCAATCATATACCGAAAGTCATTTATCTTACGAATAATGCTATTCAAATCTCTAAAAGAGGGACGACGCACTCGACGCGAATAATTAGCAGATAATGAGCCGCCATTTTGTAAATCATAACTATAAAAAAACGACGGAAACCAGTTTGTATAATTCCTAGAAAGCGTGTCTTGTAGCAATAACTCTAAGCGATACAGTTCTGTATTTTCCATACGAATGCCTGCTTTTACGTAGTGTTTGCTATTAAATTTCTTACTCAGATTTGCATATCCTGCCTTTATTATTTCATCATAATTGAGTTGAGAACTGCGATTATTTTCTATCCATTCTCCGTTCGTAAAATCTTCTGCAAACAAGCTATTTTTACGATTAGTCTCGGTCATTTTACCACCCAATTCAATCTTTACTCCCGACTTTAAATTCTTTACCAAGTCAGACTGAAACGTCAAGACATTTGTCTGATTATTAAAATTATTTCGGTCTTGAATATCCGTCAGTTCACCCAATTGATAAGCCGAAATAACATTATTAACATCATCGTTCTCATGCGTCGTGCGGTCAACTAAAAATTTCACATTACTCTTCAATGTATCAAAATGCCAAGTATAGTTTAGTACTCCGCTATTCACGTTATTCTTACGGTCATTTTTAGAATTAAAGGTACCAAAGTCAATAGTATCACCTTTATTGGTTAAGGAAATATCGCTATCATCTGTGCTATTACTAATGTCCGCCATACCAAAAAATTCTGCGCCAATCTCGTGATTTTTCCAAGGCTCTGTCACAAAACCCAACTGATAATTTTGACGGTCACCTTTAAAATTATGGTCAATATCTGTCTTTAAATAATTCTCGGTATCGTTGTAAAAAATATCAGTCACTATTGCGATATCCATATCCCGTTTGATGTAATTATAACTACCGTAGACATTCCAAAGATTGCCTCCATAATTTACATTTGCACCCGTAGAGGCTTCGTATAAATTATCTCCAGGCGTATTGTAAGAGGCGCGCACATTTCCGTTTAATCCGATTGGTTTCTTCTTCAAAATGATATTGAGAACTCCACCTAGATTGGCGGCATCTACATGTGCCGCAGGGTTTGTTTGTACTTCTATACTCTTGATATTATCAGATTGTAAATTTTGGATGTAAGCCATTAAGTTTTCGCCCGTGAGATTGAGCGGACGCCCATTGACTAGTACCATTGGTGCGCCATTTCGAGTCAAAATATTATCGTCGTTGTCTATAAAAATATTGGGTGTGCGTTGCAGGATTTCCATTCCGTCATAACCTGACTTGAGCGGGCTACTCGCGATATTGAAGACCAATCTGTCTTCTACTCGCTCTATAACAGGCTTTTCGGCAGTGACCGTTATAGTGACGCCTAAGTCTGCGGCAGACTCCAATAATTTAATCTCTCCTAGGTTATTTTCTTGATTAGTAGTAATAGAGATGAGCTGCGTTTCATATCCTAAAAATTGAATAGAGAGTTGAAATTCACCGCTTTCATTAGTACTTAAAGCAAATTTTCCTGTCTGGTCGGTGATTGTTCCGTCAATAAATTTATTGGCTGTTGTATTCTTTAAACTAATGCTGGCAAACTCTAATGGCATGTTATCTGCGTCAAGAACAATTCCATTGACAGTTGTCTGTCCTATCAGATTTAGCTGAGCTAGAAGAAGGAAAAAAAGTAGTCCGATTTGGTATTGGAAAGTATTCATAAATAGCGGTTGGTTTTACACAAAGGTAGCTTGTGTCTACGCTGTTTACAAGGAGAAAGTTGTGAATGGTTTTATCTCTGTATAAGTGGTGCTAAAATTTTGACAAATCACCTATTCTGAAATATTTTGCAAGCTTTTTTATATCTTGCATTTCAATAATCTTAAAGAATTGAGCACAATTGCACAATATGAAAATCAGAAAAAAAGCCTATTTAACCATAGACGACTCTCCTTCAAAGAACTTCCTCCCCAAACTCGACTTCTTAATTGAAAAAGAAATCCCAGCTATATTTTTTTGTATTGGTAATTTACTAGAAAAGCATCCAGAAGCAGCTATAAAAAGTATTCAAGCGGGCTATCCTATTGAAAATCATTCTTATTCACATCCGCACTTCTCTGATTTAACATTAGGGGAATGTAGAGTTGAAATTGAGAAAACGGATAAAATTATTGATGCTCTTTATAGGCAAGCAGATATCAAGCGAGCGCAAAAAATGTTTCGGTTTCCTTATGGCGACAAGGGCGATATGCGGCGTGGGTTAATATTAAAAAAAGGTAGGAATTTTGATATAAAAAGGCATGAGGTAATTCAGAATATATTGCGCGATTTAGACTACAACCAGCCTAAATATGACGGTATTCATTATAACTTCATGGACAAAGCAAAGTTATGGAATGATGCCGATATGTCTTGGAGTTTTGATGTTATGGAGTGGGCAACTAGTGAAAAAAAACCAACCTTTGGCATAAAAAATTTATCGCAGGTTTTAAGGCGTTTAGATAGTAAAAGACCAAAGGACTGCCGAGGAAATCTTTGGCTCGAAAAGCGTTGGCTCAACAGTCCTTCGTCTGAAATTATTTTATTACATGACCATCCTGAGACGGATGATATTTTTAATAATATTATTGATAAATTAAAAGAATTACCTTTAGATTTCAGGCTCCCTTGATTTACTTTTTCTCCAACTTCATCTTCACTCCATTCCTCGGTTTCAAGGTCAAAGACGGTAATAATTCGACCTTATGGTTAGGGACAAGAGACAAGTTATAGCGTTGTAATACTCGAATAATGACTACTTGTTTTTCCATTAGAGCAAAATTTCTTCCAATACACATTCTCGTGCCTCCTCCAAATGGGATATGCGCATAGTTGTGGCGTTTTCTCTTTTCCTCTGCGACAAATCTTTCAGGATTAAACTCCTCTGGATTGTCCCATACTTTTGGATTGTGATGCAAACCATAAATGAATGGAATAACTCGTGTACCCGCAGGAATCGTAAATCCATTCACCTCATCATCCTCTTTTGCGACTCTATCTGTTATCCATGACGGTGGGTACAAACGCATAGATTCATCTATGAATTTCGCCAAATATTCAGACTGAACCAAGCCCATAAAATCAGGTTTATTCTCTCCGAATTTTTCGCTGGCTTCTGCTAATATCTTTTGGCCTGCCTCAGGATGTTTTCCCAGTAAATACATAGACCAAGTCATAGTATCCGCCGCTGTTTCATGTCCTGCGACAAATAAAACCAAGGATTCTTGTATTAAGATTTCATCACTCAATCCTTCATCTGTATCTTCATATCGAGCATCAATGAGCATTTGTAGCAAATCAGAATGTTCTTTCTTATCTGTTCGACGCGCTACTACTATTTTGCGTACGATATCCTGTAATTCTGCTGCGAGTTTCATTTTCTCATCGGAAATTCCTCGCCAGTTATACCATCTTAAAAGATAAGGAAAACGTACCAATTTGATAAAGAAGGCTTGCAGCTCCATGAATTTCGTGTAGAAATCATCTGCCATCTCTTCATCCATACTCTCTCCAAAAATGGCGCGCGTCATGGTTTTAAAACTCATATGCTTCATAAAAGAATGCCATTCAACAGTGCTTTTTTTTCCGTTGTCTGCATCATATTTATCTAGATAAGTGTCTATCTCTTGAACTAAAATATCTAAAAGTGCCGCTATCTTTTTGCGATGAAAAGCAGGCTGCATAATGCGACGGCGACGCTTATGAGTATCGCCTGTTGCTAATAAAAGCCCTTTACCGATAAAACTCCCTAAACTGTCAGAATGCGCTACAGGTTTCTCATAATTTGCGCCATTCTTCCTCAAAACGTGCTCAATGACATCAGGGTCACGGGTTAAAATATTCTCCTTGCTATATCGTAAACTAAAGCGATACGTATCTCCATACTCTGCTAAGTTTTCTTCCATAAAAGGAATTGGATTTTTGATAAATCGCTGCAACCGCAACAAAGATTTATAGCGCGGTGCTTTAGGGGGCAAAGTCGCTATTTTAGTACTCATAGATTATTTTTATTATTTCTTTTAATTACCGTGTAACAGAAGTTCGTTAAACTTTTTTCGTCCTTTATTTTTATGGAGAATAAGGCAAAAAATTTAATGAACCTTTTGTTACATGGTATTAATTCTCTTAAAACATCCGACGGTTTATCAGAGAATGTTCTTTTTTAATTCTTTTGCCCAAGTCGCAAAAGATTTGCTATTGGATAAATAGTATCGATATTCTTCGGTATAATCTTCAGGTAATATGTACCAATCAAGATGTTTTAAGATATATGGTGGTTTTGTGCGTAGTGCGGGGGAAGTAGAAATAACATCCGATGTATTGCGATAGATGGCAAAAGTTGTGTCAATCTTAGCAACGAAAACTTCGTCATTTAGTTCTTCTGCAATGGGGGACCAATATCGAGATTCGAACTGAATAATCTTTTCATTTAGTTCTCCATTCTCGGGTAAATCATTAATACCTAGTGAAGTTCCGACATGATTAAAACCTGGATATTTATCCAGTAATTCAGCTAAGTGGGAAATTAAATCTTTAGGCGTATCAGGATAAGGCATTAAGTCTGGGTCCGTGATGATAATTTTCTCAAATCCTTTCAGTTTCTTAGCTAAATAAACCAAGCCTAAACGCCAAGTATTGAATTTCAAATAGACAACTTGAACGTTTTTTCCTTGGATATTTTTATAAAAATCAAGTAATGGAGGATAATCAGAGTTATTATCAACGATAATGATAGAAACCTTATTTCCCAATGAATTTAGCCAATCAATTTGTGATTTCAGGAACTCCAAACGGTTAAAATTATTGATAAGAACAGGAATAGAGTCCTTATCTATTCTAGCATAATCTATATCTATTTGATGCCTATTTCGATGAATGAACCACAAAGTCTTCCTTTTATAGACGTAATACCGATTCCAAAATCCTCTCTTCTTATCTTCCCAGAAAGTAGATTTTCGGTTACTGTCGTAATTGATAACTTCTTCACTCATTAATAAGAATTTTCTCGTCCAAAAAACATTTCTTTAAACCCAACAAAGGAGAGAAAGAAGGTCGAAAACCAATCGCATTAAATAGCTTGTCAGTGTTGCCGATTCTCTTTTTGACTTTAAAATCAATGCGCTCGTTTGGGAAAGGTTTAAATTCGATGCGGGAAGAAGATTGAGTTATCTCTTTTATCATAAATGCTAACTCTCTAATGCTCAATTCTGTACCATTTGCAACATTAAAAACTCCATTAACCGAAGGATATTTTAAAAGCAAAAATATGGACTTAACAACATCATCAATTATGGTAAAATCTCGAGTTTGGCTTCCGTCGCCAAAAACAAGTATCGGTTCGTTATTCAAAGCTCTTTGAAAAAATCGAGGTATGACCATCCGTTCATCTTGTTTTTCTCCATATACATTAAAGAGTCGCAAGCTTACTGTTTGGATGCCTTTTTCGGCGGTCAGAGATTGCAAATACAGTTCGTTCATTCGCTTAGCCACCGCGTAATCATTGACCAAATTAAGTTGGTCATTTTCGCGGCTACTCTCTCCTATCGTATCTTTGTAAACTGCGCTTGAGGAAGTATAAATTATCTTTTTGACGCCTTCTGCTATCGCTGCCTTGACAACGTTTTGTGTACCTATTAATTCAGTTTCAATTGTCTCCATCTGCTTTTGCTGTACTTCTTCTACTCCAACTAAAGCTGCTAAATGGACAACCGAATTACAATCTCTTATTGTATCTTTCACCAATTCGAAATCTCTCACATCTCCTCTTACAAACTGAATTCTTTGTAGAAGACTAGCCTCAAGTTTACAGCCTATGACGCATTTGTCTAAGACAACAATATCGTAGCCCTTTTCTACTAAGTTTTTCACAAGATGACTACCTATAAAACCTGCCCCTCCTGTTACTAATATTTTGTGTTTGCTCATATGTATGAATTGCGAACAAATAAGAAGTAAAGGGGGGAATTACTATTCTAATTGTACAATTTACTTTAGAAGCTGTTTGAGTTTAAGTATTTTCATATGTGAGAGAATATTTTTCGTTTGCTTTGGCTTTGAAAACCGCCAATACCCTACGGTCTTTAAGGATTTTTAAAGTGAAAGCAGGCGGAAAATTGTCCTCACATATGAGA
>CALDUB010000328.1 GCA_937923465.1 uncultured Saprospiraceae bacterium | reverse complement strand
AGAGATTACCTCATAGATAGATTTTTCTGGTTTAAGGTCTTCGTGCGTTTGGTCAACATAAGAAAGGTGTACCGTTTCACCAATTTTAATATCACCTTTGTCGGGTTTTTCCAGTCCCATGATGATACGGAAGAGCGTACTCTTACCGACACCATTCGCTCCGGCGATACCAACGATACCGTTACGAGGAATAGCAAAAGATAAATCTTCGTACAATAATTTATCGCCATAAGCCTTCGAAATGCCATTGGCTTCAATAACTGTATCACCCAAACGTGGTCCTGGTGGACTGTACAATTCTAATTTCTTATCGCGCTCTAAGCTATCCTCGTCGGCTAATTTTTCATAAGCACTCAAACGCGCTTTACCTTTTGCTTGACGCGCTTTAGTATTCATTTTTGTCCACTCCAACTCTCTCTTCAAGGTGCGGCGACGCTTGCTTTCTTGCTTTTCTTCTTGCTCTAGACGTTTCTCTTTTTGGTCTAACCAAGAAGAGTAGTTTCCTTTCCAAGGAATACCTTGACCTCTATCCAATTCAAGTATCCAACCTGCCACATTATCCAAGAAATAACGGTCGTGAGTCACGGCGATAACTGTTCCGGGGAAGTTTTGTAGGTATTGCTCTAACCAATCGACACTTTCTGCATCCAAGTGATTCGTAGGCTCATCTAAAAGTAAAATATCAGGCTTACTCAATAACAAACGACACAAAGCCACACGTCTACGCTCTCCACCAGAGAGGACATTGACAGGCACATCTCCTTCACGGCAACGGAGTGCTTCCATTGCAGTTTCCAGACGATTGTCTAATTCCCAAGCATTGTGGTGGTCTAGTTGCTCAGTAAGGACACCTTGTTTTTCGATGAGTTTATTCATTTCATCGTCAGACATTGGCTCTGCGAATTTGAGGTTAATCTCCTCGTATGCTTTCAACAAATCGACAACATCTTGAACGCCTTCTTCGACAACTTCACGAACAGTCTTTGTCTCGTCTAATTCTGGTTCTTGCTTTAAGAAACCAATCTTATATTCTCCGTCAAAGTATAAATCACCTTGGAAGTTTTTGTCTTCTCCCGCGATGATTTTAAGTAAAGTAGATTTACCCGAGCCGTTAAGACCGAGTACTCCGATTTTTGCACCGTAGAAAAAAGATAGGGAAATGTTTTTCAAAACAGGTGTATTCGCTCCTGGGAAAGTTTTATTGACCCGAGACATCGAGAATATTATTTTTTCGTCGCTCATATTATTTTTAGTTGTTAGTTGGCAGTTCCCCTTCTTGGTCGGGGTGACAAATTTTTTATGTTGGTCCGCTCTTACTTTTGAAATGCGAATTTAAACTATTTGTTAGGAAAAGGGGAATATTTCATGATAATCCAGGGAAAAAGGCATCTTTTAGATGTTCAATTCGAATATCATTTTCATTTACCAAATGAATCGCAAAGACGTCGAAGCGAAAAAGCCAATTATGATTGACCATTTCCATGTATCCCCGTGCAGCACGAGTTAGTAGTTTTTGTTTTTTAACCGTGACAGATGCTTGTGGCGGCGAGAAATCACTGCGCCTTGTTTTGACTTCTGCAAAAATTAAAATTTCGCCTTCTTTAGCGATGATATCTATTTCTGCGCGGCTGTGTCGCCAATTAGTTTCTAATATTTCATATCCAGCATCGCGTAAATATTGCACAGCTGCGGCTTCTCCTAATACGCCAGTTTCGAGGTGTTTTGCCATTTTGATGTGTAGTTTTGTTGGGTGAAAGTAAGGATTTTTTGGCATTATTTACATCTCTACATATCTGTTAAAAATAATATAAGACTGCCCGACGTTTGTAACTTAATCGGGGTATCTTTTCGTCCTGTGTAATATAGAAGGAGTTTATTTGTATTTTTGTCAAGAGATTGAACATTTTACTACAGCAACTCGTATTTCATTACTGTTTTAGCTCCCAGATAACCATAAGAAATTCACGAGGAAAAATAATTCCAACCATGAGGCATTTGTTAATTTTTATTTTTTGCGCGCTTTCCGCTACAATTTTTGCACAATCAGCAAAACAGTATGCTTATGTTGATAAGTATAAAGATATTGCTATTTCAGAAATGGAACGGGCTGGAGTACCTGCGAGTATCAAATTAGCTCAAGGTCTGTTGGAGTCTGGTGCAGGAACAAGTACTCTATCAAATCGCGCCAAAAATCATTTTGGTATCAAGTGTGGGGGAGACAGATGGAAAGGAAAAAAATACTTTCACAAGGATGATGATTATGACTCGAATGGAAAGCTAAGAGAAAGTTGTTTTCGGGTTTATAAAAATCCAGAAACCTCTTTTATTGCGCATTCTGATTTTTTAAGAGACAATCCTCGTTACGATTTTCTCTTTCGCCTAAATCCTTACGATTACAAACGTTGGGCACATGGTTTGAAAAAAGCGGGTTATGCGACTTCTGCTACTTACGCACAGAAATTGATAAAATTGATTGAAGCTCTTGAACTTAATCAATATGACCGTATGAATGCAAACGATGTCATTGTAGACAATAATAGTGAATCTTATGAAGAAAAACAAAGAGGTATTATTTTAAATAATGATGTAAAATTAGTACTAGCACTAACCAATGAGACGCCTCAACAATTAGCTGACCGTACTGGAGGAAAACTCAGCAAAATTTTACGCTATAATGAAGAAGTAAACAGTCCAAACCAACGTCTACAACGTGATGAACGCGTTTATCTACAACCCAAACGTAATAGTTTTAGAGGAACAAAAAAATATCACTATGTACAGGCAGGAGAGTCTTTGTATGACATTGCTCAGTTGTATGGTGTAAAAGAAGATAAATTGCGTAAGCGTAACAGAATAGCAGACGGACAAGAACCAAAATTTAACGAAAAATTGAAGTTGCGCGGCTGGAAGGTATCTTCTGGGAGTGCTCCTGAGACCTCAAGAAGAGTAAGTAGTCCTGCTCCTGTTATAGCAGAGCCAAGTCCAGATAATCGTCCAAACTCTGCGCCAACGAATGAGGAAACAGAAGAAACAGATGGTCTGCCTCCTATCACAGGCGGAAGACGTCCAGTATTAACAAGCGATACGGGAGAGCGCGGAAAGGATTTTTATCCTCCAGAGCCACAGTCTGCGCCACCAGTTGTGCCAGACCTTCCCGTAAATAATCCGCCAAGTACGCCAGACCCCGTTTACAATCCACCAACAAACAATACGCCGACGAACACTCCTCCTGCGAATAGTGCTGTTTATCATACGGTAGATACTGGAGATACTTTGTACAATATTTCTCGTCGATATGGTCTATCTGTGCAGCAGTTGATGACCTTGAATGGTATGGATAATAATGTGATTCGTAAGGGGCAGCAGTTGAGGGTTAAGTAGGACGTTAGATATTAGGCTTCCAATAAAAATCTAACATTTTCTAAAACTAAAAAGTCCCTCTCCATTTAAAATGGAGAGGGGACCAATCCCAAAAACCGAGTTACTAAAGTTCTTTTGGAAATGAGTTTAAAGATGTTTGGAAGTTAGAATTATTGGA
>CALDUB010000327.1 GCA_937923465.1 uncultured Saprospiraceae bacterium | reverse complement strand
TACACTGTAAATGAAGTTTGTTAAACTTTTTTCGTCCTTTATTTTTGTGGAGAATAAGGCAAAAAAATTAAGCATAGCCGTAGCTATAGTTCATTTTTTTAACGCAGTTATCCGCGAAAAGAAAGACTCGAAAAATTTAATGAAACTTTGTTTACAGTGTAATAGTTGCCTACAGTTTATTATTCTCAGAATAATTTAATAATTCCGATATGAGTCTAAACCATAAATAACTGAACTCATTAATAATGACACCGTTTTTAGCCCGCTCCCCTATGCTTATCTTAGTTCTTTTGTCGTCTGTGCTACTTAAAAACGCCTTATTATGAATATTCCTCCTTTGTATACCAAAGAAAAGAAGATTTTTTGATTTTAAGGGAGAATCAATATCGCTTTGTCTTATGAGTGACGATAATCAGTCATACAAGGAATTTCCAGGCTTTTCTTTACCTTTGGATTTTGAAAAAAAGTAGGTGTCCCGTCTTTTTTTCACTATTCACTCTCAACTCAACAGTCCAAATTTGCCACGTATTCTCATCATTCGTTTTTCTTCTATTGGAGATATTGTTCTTACTTCTCCTGTCATTCGTTGCTTAAAATTGCAGCTGAATGCAGAAATCCATTTTTTAACTAAATCCTCTTTTAAGACAATACATTCAGCCAATCCTTACATTGACAAAATTCACACCATCGATAAAAAAGTGAATGAAGTCATTCCTCAATTAAAAGCTTTAAACTTTGACTATGTGATTGATTTGCACAAGAATATCCGTTCTCGTCAGGTCTGTCAAAAATTGGCAGCAAAATCGTTTTCATTTAACAAAATGAACATCGAAAAATGGCTCTTAGTCAACTTAAAAATCAACCGCTTACCTGATATTCATATCGTAGACAGATACATGGAAACTGTCTCAAACTTAGGTGTAAGTAATGATAGAAAGGGTTTAGATTATTTTATTCCACAAGAGACAATCTTACCTGATGAGATAACTGCCATTTCGAGACCTTTTATCGCATTTGCTATCGGTGCGGCACATGCGACAAAGCGATTACCGACAGAAAAAATAATTTCTATCTGTAAAAAAATAAAACAACCAATTATACTTTTGGGTGGACCTAGTGATGCTGAGGTTGGAGCAGAGATAGAGAAGACGGCAGGTGCGCATATTCTAAATTTATGTGGTAAGATTAGTTTACATCAATCAGCTCTAGTTGTGCAAAATGCTGACTCCATCATCACACATGATACAGGAATGATGCATATTGCTGCAGCATTAAAAAAGCGGATTATTTCTGTTTGGGGAAATACGATTCCTGAGTTCGGAATGACACCTTATCTACCTGACAATCAGCAGAATAGTGCAATCATTGAAGTTAAAAATTTATCTTGCCGTCCTTGTTCTAAAATTGGGCACGCGGTCTGTCCAAAAGGGCATTTTAAGTGTATGCAGATGATTGATGAAGAACAACTAGTGCGTAATTTGAGTTTATAGTGTACTCAGAGTGTACATTCCACATTATCCCTTTTTCAACTTACAGTTACTTCTTCACCTGCGCCAACTTCATCATAAAGTTAGTCTCAAACACAGTATAAATCACATAAATAGGAATGAAAGGCAATACCACAAAACGATTAGCGGGTTCTGCGACGACAACATATCCAATGACTAAAAAAATAGAAAGAAAAAGCTTTCCCATGATGACCATCAGACTAAAACGAGTAAAGTCATTTTTATTATCAGACTGTGCCGCTTTTGACCCTACAACGTAGACAACCCAGCTGAAGATAACAAAGAAGGCAACACTCGCCCAAGAAAACGGTGCATAAGGAGAATAAGCAGGAACGAAATATTGTAAAATCAAAAATAGAGCGACCAAAGGAAGGGTCACAGATGCAAGACCTGTATAAAAGGAAGTTTGTTTCATGTGTTAAATGGAGATTATTAGATTTAGACGTCAGACATATTGATAGTGTACAAAATCTAAATTCAAAAAAAGAAGGAATGTATAAACTACATTCCTTCTTTTATTTATTTCTTTTTGGGTGGATTTATCAAATCCTTTAAGCTGGAATACATACTGACAAAGAGAAAAAAGACAGATAAACCAGCAGTCCAATATGGCTTTTCGGTTTGCATTCTTTCATCTAAATATTGTCCAATAAGTACACCAACTATAACAGCTCCTGCCAAAGTAAATGCCAGTCCGCCGTATTTAGCATATACGCGGCGATTTTCATCAGCGCGCAGCTTCTGCTGTTGTTGCTTTTCCGTTTGGTCTTGCTTCGACAATTGTTTTTGATTTTGATTTTGTGTTAGAATTTCCGCCACTTGCACCATTCAAACGCACATCACCGATAAGGGCAGCGCCCATTTGTACGACAAGTTTGTTATAACGAATGTTTCCTTCTACATGAGCGTTTTCGCGGATATTGAGTAAGTCTTTAACGTGCAAAGTACCGACAAATTTACCTTCGATAACTGCATTTTGACAGAAAACCTCTCCGTCTATTTTACCTGTAGGACCAATGATTACTTTCGCCTCACAGTTCAATGTGCCACTGATAGTTCCGTCAATACGGATGTCACTCGTTGAGCTTATATTTCCTTCTACTTTGGTGCCTGCAACTAGACTATTAAGTCCATTTGTCTGTGGCATTCCTGATGCTGCGCTAGCTCCTGCGGCACTTTCTTTTTTCTTATTACTTCCGAACATTTTTGGCTAATTTAGTCTGCGTCAAAACTCAAATATAACACCTGAATTTCCGCAATTCGTTTGTGTAGTTTTCTATCAATTAGAATCACCTCTTTATGTCTTTCCCTTCTAAAATGTTTACTTGTTCTAAGATTTTAACAGTCTCTCCAGAATTAAAAAGTGATTATAGAAAGCGAAAATAGTAAATATTCTAGATTAATAGGCAAAGAATCTAAAGCATTATTTCATATATTTTTTAAGATAAATTATTTTCACAAAAAAACCAATACTTAAACAAGCCGCAAACGTATGTTTTTCTTGGGTTTCAGCGTTATCAAGGCAGACATTTCTACATTCTGATTAGGAACCAAATCAAAGTCAAATTTCTGTATCAAGGAAGCTAAAATGAGCTGCATTTCCATCATCGCAAAATGATTTCCGATACACATCCGGGGTCCTGCTCCAAACGGTAAATAAGCATTCTTCGGTCTTGCTTTTACTCTTTCTGGCGTAAATCTTTCGGGGTCAAATGCCTCTGGATTTTCATAATATTTTTCGCTCCGATGCAAGGCATAAATACTCACCAAAACAATCGTATCTTTCTTTATTTTTTCTCCATTAATCTCATCATCTTCAATCGCTTCGCGTCCTACGGCATGCGCTGGTGGATAAAGGCGCATCCCTTCTTCGATGACTTGTTTGGTATATTGCAAACGCGGCAAATCTCCAAATTTTGGCGTCCGTCCATCCAATACTTCTTCCAACTCTTTCCGCAGTTTTTTCACAACATCTGGGTGCTGTGAGAGCAAATAAAAAGTCCACGCCAAAGCATTCGCAGAAGTCTCATGTCCTGCTGCAAAAATCGTCACCGCTTCGTCTCGTAATTGCTCGTGTGACATACCTTCTCCAGTTTCTGCATCTTTGGCAGAGATAAGCATCGTCAATAAATCATTCGGTGGATTTTCTTCTACTTTACGACTATCAATCAATTCGTAAATCTTAGCATTAAAGGCATTTTTATCTTTCAAAAACTGCCGATGCCGCCCATTAATATAGTTAAATGGAATACCAAAAGGGTGATTAATCCGATGCACCATATACTCCTGTGCACCAGTCATTTGTCGATAAACTTCCTTGGGGTCTAAGTCATTTCCAGAGCTAAAAAGTGTGCGCAAAACAACATTAGAAGTCAAGTGCATCATCTCTTCTGAAATATCAATTTCACCGCCTCGTTTCGCCTCTAATTCGGCTACATAATTCTCCGTTTCCTCAAACATCCCTTTAAACAAATCCTCTAATTGAGTTTTGTAAAAAGTAGGCTGTATCATGCGTCTTTGCTTGCGCCAAAAGTCGCCTTCACTCGTCACCAACCCCATTCCCAATGCTAGGCGTAATTGTTTGTAAGCGAAGCTCTTACGATAGTTTTTTTGATTGGTTTGCAGCACATGTTTGACTACATTTGGGTCGGTCGTACAAATGACCGTTCGCAAGGGAATGCGAAGGTAAAAAGACTCTCCATAGGTCTTACTTTTATCAGCAATAAAGGCACCTGGATGCTTCAAAAAATCTTTGCTTCGCGTGAGAAAGTTATTTTCTTTGTAGGTCTTGAGCATGAGTGGATTTGTTTGAGTGGTTGGATTGTCTTCCGAAGGTATAAAAATAACGCCTTTGCTGCTGTTTAGTTTTTGTTATTTAAAATGAATTGTTTACTATATAAAAATCAAATCCAACATTCCATAAGACACAAAAAAGACATTTTATCTCCTCCTAATCAACTTTGTTCCTCTATCTTTGTCATTCTATTTTATTCTCAATCCGAATACACGCTCCCCAATCTATAGACTAAACATGACAAGTTGCAATGCAACGACACTAACTAGCTTTGTACTTTAGTACAAAGATTAAAATACAGCTTTATCTGCTAAAAATATATCAATGAAAAAGTTTATCACCTGTATTGTTCTTTTATCTTTTGCCTCACTTGTACTAGCGCAAAGCAGCTTTTCCATTGTCGAAAAGTTATCTCAAAAAGAGATTGCGCAAACACAGTTCACTCTAACTCAAAAGACAGACGTCCCAAGTAAAGTCATTGTCAAATACGGCACAAGTCCCTCTATGACAAACACTTACGAGAGTTCAGAGAATACAACAACACACAATATTTCAATAGAAAATCTCGAACCTTCTACTTTCTATCATGTGCAGGTCACAACAGAAACGGAAAGCGAGACAATAGTTGGCAAAACGCAAATAATGGCAACGGCATCTAACTCAACGGGTGAAATTCGCTACTATTTTCTCAATGGTGTGGATGAGTCATTTAGCAATGGCATACTGCCTGACGGTGACCAATATCAAGAGGTTTTAGATGCGATGTATGACTTGATTGACAATGCACAGCTGACAATTGATGTGGCAGTTTATAATACAAGTTGGTATGAGTTTGTAGATAGATTGGAGAGTGCTGTCGAGCGCGGCGTGCGCGTGCGCTACATTCATGATGCGGATACGAACAATAATGCGTTGCAAGGAAGTCTCGATTTCCCTATTTTAACGGGTAGCCCAGGCGACGGGATAATGCACAATAAATTTATGATTGTCGATGCAGAAGACGATTTGAATGCCCATGTTGTGACGGGGGCGATGAATTGGACTTTTGGGAATATTACAGAAGATTACAACAATACAATCATCATTCAAGACAAGACTTTGGCTTTGAATTATACGATTGAATTTGAGGAAATGTGGGGAAGTAATGGCGCAAATCCAGATGCTGGGAATGCAAAATTTGGGGACCAAAAATCAGATAATACAGCGCACAATTTCACTATTGCAGGTGTAGAAATGGAGTGCTACTTCTCCCCTTCTGACGATATTAATAATGGAATAAAAGATGTCATAAATGGCGCGGAAGAAAGTTTGGAAATCGCTATGTTATTAATAACCAAAGAAGATGTAACGACAGCAATTAAAAATAGACGTTTCGCAGGTGTAGACGTACGCGGTATTTTTGATAATGACGAGACTGATGAATTTGAGTTTTTACTTTCTAATAATGTGAATGTCGTTTATCATTATCCTTCAGATATGATTCATCATAAGTATGCTGTGGCAGATGCTAATTTTACAGATTCTGACCCGACGGTTTTGACAGGTTCACACAATTGGACTTGGAGTGCCGAGAATATTAACGACGAAAATACACTGATTATTCACGACGCAGATGCTGCAAATTTATTCCTACAAGAGTTTGAGGCGCGTTGGGGCGAACTTAATCCGACAGGAGTGGAAGACTTTTCTGCCTTACAAAGTGCGGCAGTTTTTCCTAATCCATTTAGCAATGATTTTCAAGTTCAGCTAAATGCGAAAGTTGCTGACCGTGTGACGACGAGCTTGGTAGATGCTTTGGGTCAAAAAGTGTATTCTACTGAAAATGAATTAATTACGGGCGAAAACACCTTAAATTTCTCAATAAAAAATCTAACAAATGGCGTTTATTTCTTGACAATGCGTGACCAAAATGGTCAGTATATTTTGACGGAAACGATTACTAAAAAGTAAATGGATGATTATGTTGAATGGTTAATTACAGTTTTGTATATATTAACAAGTCAACATAATCAACTAATTAACACAATTAACCAACATCATGAAAATCTGGAAACAAGAAGCAACACTCGAAGGTCTAAATAATATGTCTACAAATACATTAGTCGAGCATCTAGGTATTGAATATACCGAAATTGGTGATGATTATCTAATTGCAAAAATGCCTGTGGACAAACGCACGCATCAGCCAATGGGTTTGCTTCACGGTGGCGCAAGTGTTGCGCTAGCAGAAACAATGGGCAGCGTCGCTTCTGTCCTCTGTGTAGAGGATATGAGCAAGCAATCTGTTGTTGGCGTGGAAATTAACGCCAACCACCTAAAGAGTGTCCGTAGTGGCTGGGTTTATGGAACTTGTAAACCTATTCGCGTGGGTCGAAAAATTCAGGTTTGGAATATAGAAATCAAGAACGAAGCGGGAGATTTGTGTTGTGTGAGTCGGTTGACGGTGGCGGTGATAGAGTTGTGAGTTAAGAGTTATGGGTTATGGGGTTTTGAGTTGAGAGGTTCGTGCACGTTAGAATGGCAACCTCACAACCCAAAACTCACAACCCGTTTTAACCTGCCTTCTGCGCATCCGCCTGCGCCGCTGCATTATTCCCTAATGCGCCATTTGCGCGCGCTCTAGCTTGATAAAAAGTCTTATTGTTAGGATTGATTTGTATGGCTCTATTCAGACTTTCTAGTGCCTTTTGCGGATTACCAATGATGTTGTAAGCTTGTCCGCGCTCAAACCAGATGTTGGCGTTATTTGGATTTAAACTCAAATAAGCATCGTGGTCTTGAATAGCTTTCACGTGGTCTTCCATTAGCGTGTATAACATGGCGCGATTAGAGTAACCATTTTTGTTTTTCGGGTCTAATGCTAAACCTTTATTCAAACTAGCTAAGGATGCATTGTAATTTCCTAATGTGCCATAAGCAGCTCCTTGATTGATGTGAATTTCCGCTATATCTGGCGATGCCCCGACTCCTTTGGTGAAGTCTGCTAATGCCAATTTGGGCTTACCATTTTCTAAGTATAACTTTCCGCGTGAGTTGTAGATTTGACCTTTCTTTCCGTTGATTTCAATCGCTTTTGTATAGTGCGTAATTGCTTGCTGCACCTCTTTTCGGTCCCTGTAGTAGTGTCCCAAATTTATCCAAGGTGTCGTGACGTAGTCATAGTATTTATTGACATGTGTCCATAATGTCTTACCATTCTCCCAGACTTTTACTTGCTGAAAACTCATGAAGGCATAACCCAACATTATAGCTGCGGTAACGCCCATTACTGCCGTTTTCATTTGTGCTTTATTCTTCAATAAATAATCAAAACCATAAGCTGCAACAAAGAACAAACCAAGGTAAGCCATGTAAGTAAATCGGTCTGCAATATAACCCTGCCCTGCTGCCAATATTTGGAGTAAGAACATGATGTTAAAAGTGAAAAATGCAATTCCGAAAACGACCGCTCGCCAGTTCTTTTTGAAAGCAACATAGAACAAACCAATAAATCCCGCCACTAATAATGGTGCGGTATAAAACGGTGTCGTCAATCCCGCAGGATAAGGATACATTGGCGACATGCGGTATGGGAAAATCCATTTGATAAGGTACACACAATAAGAGTATGCCCCCACTAATAAACGCTCAAAAAAGCTAAAATTTGTCTCATCATCTAAGGAGCCATCTTCTCCTAAAAAGTAAATCCCCATGAGTCCAAACAGCAAGGAACCTACCCAAAATGGTGTTTTTTCTATGATTAATTTAAAGTTTAAATCACGTTTAAACCAGTAATCAATCGCCAATAAAGTCAGAGGTAAAGAAACAGCTTGAATCTTAGAAAAGAGAGATAATACAAATAATCCAACCGTCCACCATAAGTATTTCTTATGTTTTTCACTCAAAAAACGCATATAAGTCAACATCGCGCCAAGGTAAAAAACACCAAATAAAACGTCCTTTCTCTCTGTCGCCCAAGCTACCGACTCTACCCGCATCGGATGAATACCGAATAACAGAGCCAAAAGTCCACTCGCCAAAGGACTCAAACCCATTCGCTTACCAAACAGGAAGACAAAAAAGACACAAATAAGATGTAATAGCAGATTATTGAAGTGAAATACTTTCGGGCTTAATCCAAAAATAGCTTTTTCAACTGCGAAAGTAAAAATAGGAAGAGGATTGTAATTTCCGATAACGCGACCGTGTTCTGGATGAAAAATACGTGCGATATTCTCGCCAGTAAATCCATCTAGATTTGTGTTTTCTAAGATATTGACATCGTCATCCCAATTAACAAAATCATTGGTCAATGAGCCAGAAAAAACTAAGAAAGTAATAGCTAAAACTGCAATGAGTATCCAAGAAATCTGGAAATTAGAGTTGCTTTTCGTAGCGACTTTGCGCTTTGCTTTTTGTTGTTTCTTTTTGGACATAAAACGGCGGTCTGAATTTTGGAAAATTAATACAGTTATACGTTTGTGTTGCTTTACTTGTTTCGTGTGAAGTACGAAGTACGAAGTACAAAAAATGGGTCTATACTTTGTAAAAACAAAATATAAACCCATTTTTTGTAAAATCATCACACCAAACCACGTCTAAGTTAAAGCAGTCGTACTTCGTAAATCGTAATTCGTACTTCGAAAATCTCGTCTAAGTTAAAGCAGTCGTACTTCGTAAATCGTAATTCGTACTTCAAATCTATTTGTAGCCAAAATGCTTCAACATACGCTCATTATCACGCCAATCGTCGCTAATTTTCACGTGCAATTCTAAGTGAACGCGCGTCTCCAACCATTTTTCTAGTGACTTCCGAGACTCTGTTCCCAAACGCTTAATCGCCGAACCACCTTTACCAATCAAAATTGGTTTTTGTGACTTGCGCATCACATAAATTGTAGCATCTATGCGTGTTATAGCTTCACCACGAGAAGTTTCGCCCTCTTTAAAAGCATTGATAATAACTTCCGTTGAATACGGAATTTCTTGATGATATAGTTCTAATATCTTCTCCCGCACGATTTCACTCACGAAAAAACGCTCTGGTTTATCCGTCAATTGGTCTTTTGGATAATATGGAGGTCCTTCTTGCAAGTTTTCCATAATTAAGTCCGATACCTTTTGCGTATTGTGTTTCTTAAGAGCCGAAATAGGAACGATTTCTGTGAATTTCAAACGTTTATTCCACAACTTTATCAACTGCAAAACTTGCTCTGGCTTCACAGAGTCAATCTTATTAATCACCAAAAATAGCGGTGTTTCAACTTTCTTCAAACGCTCAATAATCGGGTCATCATCCTCAAATCGCTCATTTGCATCCGTCACAAAAAGTGTCAAATCACTATCATGAAAGGTCGTATTGACCATATTATTCATGGCAATTTGCATCTTGTACGACGGGTCAGAAATGATACCTGGCGTATCACTAAAAACAACCTGAAAGTCGTCACCACTCAATATCCCGATAATCCGATGACGGGTCGTCTGCGGTTTATTCGTGATGATACTCATTTTCTCACCGACTAAGGCGTTCATCAAGGTTGATTTTCCAACATTTGGTCTTCCAACGATGTTGACATATCCCGATTTATGTGCTTTGTTTTCCATAAGGCTGCAAAATTAAGAACTTTCCTCGGATTACACGGAAAAAGTTAAGTTTATGGAGTGATTTTTTACCTTTGTGGCTTTTAGGGGTCAGGAGTCAGGAGTCAGGAGTCAAATGCGCGAAGTTCGCCTGACCCCTGCCCCCTGACTCCTGACTCCTCTCACTAATAAAAAGAGGAAATGAAATACAGAAGGCTCAGCAGCGAAGAATTAGAGCAATTAGAAGATAACTTTATCCGTTTCTTGGCGGCACAGAGTATCACAGGCATGGATTGGTCGAAAATGAAGACTGAAAACCCTGAACGTGCCGAAGAACTCATCGGAGATTTCAGTGATGTGGTGATTGAAAAGACACTACACAATGTCGAGTATTTGGAATATAAGGAAAAGCAGGACATGAAGATGTTTCACTGTCAAGCGGAAAAGATTGTGATGTTTGGTTTGTTTGCAGAAGGTGCGACAGATTTAGATTTTACGTCTAATGATGCGCCAGATGTGATGATGGAAAAGATGAAATCATCAAATGCAAATCTAAAAGTCTATACTGCCGAGAAAGAATATAAGGACGGTAAACGCTTGGAGGAAATTTTTAGAATGATAGAAAATGGGTCTAAGATTTCTCCTGACGGGGCGATGTTTAAGACTTTGAAGGGATTGGTTAAATAAATATGAAATATGAATGAGGCCGACTCTAAATTTTCTTTTGTAAACTTGATAAGTTGTTACCAATTTGGATAAAAATAATTCTCTTAAACGATACAATACTTTTGGTCTTGATGCGAATGCGCGAGATATTTTTCGTGTGCGTTCTATTTCAGGATTGCGTAAAAAACTGAAAGACAATGACTTAGTTATTTACATTCTCGGTGGTGGTAGTAATATTTTACTGACGGGCGATGTTGACTCTTTGGTTTTGAAAAATGAATTACGTGGAAAAAGTATTGTTTCGCGTGATGCGGAGGGCGTAAAAGTGGCGGTGCGGTCGGGTGAAAATTGGCATCAATTTGTGCTTTGGTCATTGGAGAATGGTTTGGCAGGTTTGGAAAACTTATCGCTTATTCCTGGAACTCTTGGCGCTGCTCCTATTCAAAATATTGGGGCGTATGGTGTTGAATTGAAAGATATTTTTGAAGGATTAGAGGCGATGAATTTAGAAACTGGAAAAATTCATTTCTTCGAAAAAGAAGAATGCCAATTTGGCTATCGCGATAGTATTTTTAAACGTGAATTGAAAGGTAAGTACTTTATCACAAAGATATTTTTGCGTTTACAAGATGCTGAGAAAGCTAAAGTAAGTGTGGAGTATGGTGCTATTCGTCAAATATTAGAAGGCAAAAATATTACTCAGCCAACGGTAAAAGATGTCAGTAATGCTGTCATTGAAATTCGTCAGAGCAAATTACCTGACCCGAAGGTTTTGGGGAATTCTGGTAGTTTCTTTAAGAACCCTGTGGTTTCTAAATCTCACTTTCTTTCTGTGCAACAGAACTTTCCAGATATTGTATTTTACGATTTGCCAGACGGAACGGTTAAAGTGCCTGCGGGTTGGTTGATTGAACATGCAGGTTGGAAAGGTAAACGCATTGGTAATACAGGTAGTCATGCGCGTCAAGCCTTGGTTTTGGTGAATTATGGCGGCGCGACTGGTGCGGAGATTAAAGCGCTTTCTGATGAGATTATTGCTTCTGTGAAAGGGAAATATGATATTGCATTGGAACGTGAGGTGAATATTTGGTAGAATATAGAGTTTATACTCATCAGGTGACTTTGAGTCACCTGATGAGTATAAACTCTATATTTTCACCACCTTCACATTCCCCTTATCCGCCAAATACCGCGCAATAATCCGCTTATTCTCAGGATTATTAGGATAGTGTTTGATGCATTCAAAAAGGTCTTCCATACTGTTTGCTTCTTCTTTCGAGATATATCCAAATCCTTGATAATCACCGTCTTGCACTAAAGTTACAAACTGTTCCTCATCATCTCGTCCAGTATCCAAAACAAAGAAATCTTCTTCAAAAGTAACTCCTAAAATATCCAGTGCTTTGCGTGCGCGTTCGTTGTATTCTTCTGGTGTTTCCTCCAATTTACACGCTCCTTTACATTGACGCAAATGATATTTAAAACAAGCATTAGCAGATTTATCCAAACCACAATACTTATCACACAATTCAAATTCACTCACCGCATAAGCCAGTCTATTTTTCGCTTTGACCAACTTCGGAAATTCTCCAACGATATTGTAATCCTTCCGCATTTTCGCGGTCATCTTTATCGAATCAAAACAAATATAGCCCGCCTCATTCTCAAAAGTATAAACGGCATAAGGAAAAAATTGTGTGCGCTGCGCTCGATTAACAGGAGGTCGCATACGCTTAATTTCATGGCTTTCTAAAAGAAGTGCCCCCAATTCAGAACCTGTCAATTCAAAAGTAATATCATGCACCAATCGTTGCAATTTTGCTGATTTATCAGACTTTTCGGCAAAGTGTTGTGCGATGCGTTTACGAATGTTTATACTCTTTCCGACATAGACACAATCTCCATTTTCATCATGCATATAATACACGCCACAGGCGTCAGGTAAGGCATGAACCATTTCAATCGTCCAATTCTTTGGCAACATCGACTCTTTCATGCCTAGATTGACCATATCTTCGACCGTCTCCTCCCCTGTTTCGACTTTCATTATCTTTTCAAAAAGCTCGACTGTCGCCATTGTGTCCGCCATGGCACGGTGACGGTCTTTCACTTTTATATCAAAATGCTTGATTAAATTTCCCAAACTATAAGACCGCAATCCTGGAAATGCTTTCCGACTCAAACGCACAGTACACAACTGTTTTCTGCTATAAGAAAAGCCCAATCGTTTAAATTCTTCTTTGATAAAACTATAATCAAAACGAACGTTATGCGCCACAAAAACCGTCCCTTCTGTGATACGCACCACCTCTTTTGCTATCTCGTAAAACTTAGGGGCATTGGCAACCATATTGTTGTCAATACCTGTCAAACGCGTGATATTATAAGGAATAGAAGTCTCTGGATTCACTAAAGATTCGTAGCTATCTATCACCTTTTCGCCATCGTGAATGACTATCGCTATTTCGGTGATTTTATCACGAGCAGCACGTCCTCCAGTAGTTTCAATGTCAATTATCGCGTATTTTTTATTACTCATGTATTCTTTAGTTGTCAATATCCTAATAATGCAAAAATAAACAAATAATTTACAATTAAAGTTTAAAACTACATTTTAAAACAAAAATAATTCTATTGATGATTAGTTATTGTGTTATTGGTTAATAGTTATATTTGTCTTTAGTCCATTGTAAGTTATTTTTGCATTTTTCTGCTAAGAAGTAATTTTAGACTATTCAATCCAACCAACAAAATCATGATTTTATGGGAACTCGTCGCTTTGAGCGGGAGGGTCTCAAAAAACTGTTTGACCAGAGGGAGTTTTTTTTGAGTAGGGTTTTTGGTTCTTTTGAGCCAATGTCAAAAGAACAAGTGAGAGCTGCAAGTCTACACTGCAATCTTACATTGGAAGAATACTCGCTTCGCAATCTTAAGTACTCAGACACAAATCAATAACATAATAACCAAACATCTTTGCCATCAACCAAACGCACCCGAGGTCAACATCCAAATGACCGCAAATTTTTCGCAGAAAAATTCTTACCTGACCTCCGCGCAGCCACATATGACCTTTCCATTCTTTTAACAATGGGTTATCCTGATAAAGCGAGTTTAAAACTTGTTGGTGACCGTTTTCGGCTGACAGAACGACAACGAATGTCTGTTTTGCGGGGTGCTTGTTCTGATGCAAATTTGGCGCTCAGAAAAGCGAAAGAATTAACCCCTAACAACCTTGCCCAAAAGACCATTCTTATCGACGGTTTTAATCTTTTGATTACTTTAGAAACGGCTCTTTCTGGCGGGTTAATATTTGTGGGACGTGACGGTAGTTATCGTGATTTGGCGAGTGTACATGGAACTTACAAGCGAGTGACAACAACACAAGAGGCTGTAGAATTAGTGGGGCATTTTTGTAAAAAAAGACAAGTTGAGAAGTTAATTTGGTACTTTGACACACCTGTTTCTAATAGTGGGCGTTTGAAAGTTTTGCTGTATGAAATTGCGGAGCAAAATGACTGGAATTGGGAGATTATTCTGGATTTCAATCCTGATAAAGTCCTGAAAGAAGCAAAGGAAGGTGTCGTCGTTTCATCCGATGCTATGGTCATTAATGAGTGCGTGGAGTGGGTAAATTTAGGAAAAGCAGTTCTTTCAGAAGTCGATACAAAACTGAATATTATTCAGCTATAAAATTAGACGTTAGACTAAAACAAAAATAATCATTTTGCATTGATAAAAAAGAAAATATATAAGTGACATTTACTGCATTTAGTATGTGTTGTCTAAAATCTAACGTCTAATATCTTTCGTCCAAGGTCCAATATAAAAGTCAATTATGACAAACAAAAAAATCAAAAAAGAGCTGATAAAAAATCAGGCATTGCATCTCAAGAATTTCCATGCTGTCGCTAATAAAAATCGCGTCTTTACTAAGATTTTCGAGAAGTTTGAAGCATTTGACTTTGCAGCTTATAAGTTAAAAATTGCCGCAGAAATTAAGCATAATCTAAAAGATTGGTGGACAAATCCAGAAAAAGGAATAATAAAAGAATACCCTATTCAAGTCATACTCTTCGAATACGACGGAACTTGGTGGAAAAATAAAGAGGCTCTAGCTTACGGCATCTGGAAGTGGGACAAATTTGACAGCGACGAAGAAGATGCTGAATTGGGTTATAATTATGAATTCACTTCAGAATTTGAGGCAATGCCAGGTATAAGTTTGGATTATTTCAACTGTTTTAAAATCTTGGACAAAGACGAAAAATTGAAAAGAAAGTATGGCGTAGAAGACTATTGGGACTTGGACGGTTTCGATGAATTATCAGGATATGCTGAAGCTACAGGTAGTCTTGCTATTCACGAAGTCTTGGCAGATTTACATGCAGACAATGTATTCTCTGCCTTGAATCTAGAGGACAATTGTAAATTTTTCTTTGGAGAACATGATGCGGGGGAATTGACGATTTTTATTGTTAAAAAATAACGTTCTTTGCACGCATTCTTTAATTATGAAAAAACTAAAATACATGTCCTTAAAAATAGCCTTCACCGATATTGACGGCACATTACTCAATAAAGACCGAGAGGTTTCTGAATTATTAAAAACAGAAATCAAACGGATTACAGCGCAAAATATACCTTTCATCCTCATTTCTTCGCGAATGCCGAGTGCGATGCGACATATTCAGGAGGACTTACAAATAGAAGGTTTGCCCTTGATTTGTTTCAATGGCGGATTGGTTTTGGTGGATGGAAAAACTATTCATTCTTGTGCCATTCCTGTTGAAATTGTTAATGTTGTAGCAGAATTAAACGTAGGAAATGAACTCCATGTTAGTCTATATAATAACGACGATTGGTATGTAGAAGAAATGGATTATTGGGCGAATCGCGAAACAAATAATACAAAAGTAAAACCGACAGTCAAAGCTATCTCCGAAGTCGTTAAGGATTGGACAACGAGCAAAAAGGGCGCACACAAAATCATGTGTATGGGCGCAAAAGAAGCAATTGACAGCATGGAAAATGCTTTAAAATCGCAATTCTCAGACGAGCTACATTTGTATCGCTCTAAGGATACTTATCTCGAAATAGCGAATAAAGAAATATCGAAATTAACGGGCATTAAAACCTTACTAACGCACAAATATCCTACTCTTGACTTAGAGAATTGTATTGCCTTTGGTGACAATTATAATGATATAGAAATGTTAGAAGCAGTGAAAGTTGGTGTTGCGGTCGCTAATGCAAAAGAGGCAGTATTGGCAGTAGCAGACATTGTTGTCGATACGAATAAAGAAGACGGTGTTGCGCAAGGCATCATCCAATATTTTTCTTAAAATTACCAAATGATAAACAACTCAGATTTAGCTGTCATTATGATGGGTGCAACAGGCGCAGTAGGTAGCGAAGCCGTCAAAACTTTAGTCAATATACCACAGCTCAAACGTTTGACGCTATTAGGTCGTCGTCCTGTTGAAAATCTCAACTCAGATGTGGTTATACAGCATAAAATTGATGTTACCAAACCTGAAACCTACACAAATCTAATCGCAGGTCATGAGTCTGCAATCTGTACTCTTGGCGTCGGGCAACCTTCTAAAATTAGCCAAGAGGCTTTCCTTAAAATTGACAAAATCGCCGTTATTGACTTCGCCAAAGCCTGTAAAAATGCGGGTGTGCGTCATTTCGAGTTACTGTCTTCCGTTGGTATTGATGCGAGCTCTTCTAATTTCTTTTTACGTACAAAGGGCGAATTAGTAGAAGAATTAAAAGCTTTAAACTTTGAGCGATTGAGTATTTTTCAACCGTCTATGATATTGACCCCGACGAATAGATATGGAATTGGACAGGCGATTACTTTAGCTATTTGGCCGCTGCTGAAACCTCTTTTGTTTGGTTCAATGAAAAAATATCGTGGTGTTAAAGTAGAAACTTTGGGAGCTGCTTTTGCAGGAAATTTATTGAGAGAAAATGCAGGCTTAGAGTATTTGAATTGGGAAAATTTTGAAGAAATTGTTCAATCTTAACGGTAGAATATTTCAAATGCGAGTAGGTCTTTTCTTTACTAGTTTGTCTTTAAGATGTAATCAACATCTATAGACTTGTTTATAAACAAGTTTCTTAACTTAAATAAGGAAAATCATGTACCGTACAACTGTAAAACTGGCATTATTCTGTGTCATTGCGACACTCTCTATATCTTGCAAAACAAAAGCACAAACAACAGATACAACTACTGTCGAAAAACGTGAACAACAGCGAGGACAGGAAAGACCAAAAAATGGACAGCGACCAAGTGTCGAAGAGTTATTTGCTAAAATGGACACCAATAAAGACGGAAAATTAGCAAAAACAGAAGTCAAAGGTCCACTTCAAAAAGATTTTGCGAAAATCGATAGCAACGGCGACGGTTTCATCTCAGCAGAGGAGTTAGAAAAAGCACCAAAGCCGAATAGACAAGGTCCTCCGAATAGAAATTAAGATTTAGTTGATTGTGTTGAATAGTTGATTCCTAAGAATCAACTATTCAACACAATCTCGATTTTTGCATTTCAATAAATACCGCCTTACATTTTCACAAATCGATTAGTCTTCTTCCTTCCTAAATCATCCTGCACCGAGAGAAAATATATTCCATTTGAAAAATCAGAAACATCTAGTCTTTCTGCCAAATTTCTAATAGTCATTGACAATATTACTTGTCCATTTACATCCTGAATTTCAATCAATTCTCCCTTTCTGTCAGTCAAAATATTAATAAAATCAGTAGTCGGATTTGGATAAATATCCAGTCCTAATTCCACTATATTCTCTGTTGAAGTTAAAACAGAAAGGTAAAAGTCTTGTCGTTTACTAAAACCAAATTCATCCGTATACTGTACACAAACGGTATCTAATCCTGCTGATACAGCCTTGATTTCATAGATATTTCCATTGGTTATTAGTTCTGCTGCACCTGTTGCATTTGCTTCACACAGATTAACATAAGTAAACATTTCACTACCACATTGAGACTCGGCGAGATAAGTTTCGGACTCTCCTATTGATAGATTAAGTTCAACTGCTTCTAATAATTGCTCTTCGTGAATGACAGATACAATGGAAGTATCAGCATAGCCGTCTTCGTGGGTCATGATGATTTCATTTTCACCGTAATTTAGTCGTAGGACAAACCCTAAAGGAAAGGTATTAATGTTAAGACCCAAATTTACAATTAGGTCTGGAGAGCTAATTGTAATACTATTCAAATTGGGATGACCACCATAACAAATAAGGATAGCAGGATTATCTTCAAATTCCCACATACAAGTAGAATCATACAAGGTCAGTGTATCTGCTATTTCAGCCAGTGAGTTTATCGTAAAACTCAGATATTGGTTATCATATTCTATCTCAACTGTCCATGGACCATTTGAGTCAACTAAACTTAAGTCATATACATTAACAGTATCAAAATTACAGCCCCCAGTAGTTTCCGTAACAATACCATTTACCATAACTTCACTAGAAAAATAAGGGTTTAATCCGCCGATATCCACACAATAATCAATAGAATCACAAGAAGTTGTAAAAATGGTATCCGTCTCTAATAGCACAAAAAGCGAGTCTTGCGCTGTTAAAACTAAAGTCAAAAAAGAAAAATAGGTAAGTAAAAGTATTCGTTTCATATCGTTTGTTTTGGTGTTTTATATGTCGTGAAAATAGTAAAAATTTATTCCAAAACCTCACTCTCCACACTCCCATCCGAAAAGTAAGTCTCTATCCTATCCCCTTTCTTCAATTCTGACATAGACCGAACGACCTCTTTCCCTTTAGTAGTAATTGTAAAACCCCGACGAAAAGCCGCCTCAGGGCTTAGTAAATCAACCGATTTTTCTAAAGATTTCAATTGTTGTTCTGCAGCAAAAAGTCGGAATTTAATCTGAGTAGGAATATCTTTTTCCAATTGCGTCAGCGTCATTTCTTTAGTTCTAAAAAATTGCTTTGTCGCAAAGTGTAAAGTCTGTTCTGCTTGCTGTAGTTGCATCTCTTGACTCTTCAGCGCGCGTTCCGTTTGTTGTTGAACATACTGCGCTAAATATTGCATTTCACCTTCGAAAGTCGCCGTCCGATTTAAGATAAAATCAGCCACTGCTGTCGGCGTTTTTAATGCCGTATGCGCTACCAAATCTGCCACTGTTTCATCTACATCATGCCCGATACCTGTCAGCACAGGCAGTGGAAATTCAGCTATAGTCTTACACAATTCATAACTATCAAAAGCAGACAAATCCAATCGTGCACCACCACCTCGAATAATCACAACGGCATCAAATTCATCTTTTCGTCTCTCAATACTTTTCAAACGCGAACGCATCTCCTTTTCAACAAATTGCCCTTGCATTGCTGTCGTAAATAGTTGATTTTCAAAATGATAGCCAAATTGATTGTTCTTCATCTGCACCAAATAATCCTGCAATCCTGCCGCTGTCTCAGAAGATAAGACAGCAATACGTTGTATCACAGCAGGTAATTTCAAACCCGTATTTAGTTGAAAAAGTCCCTTCTTTCGTAGTTTTAAAATCGTCTCTTGTCGTTTGATTTCCAATTGCCCCAAAGTATATCCAGGGTCAATTTCCTCCACCACAAATTTCATCCCATACGCCTCATGATAGTTTATTTTTACTTTTAACAAAACCTGCATTCCGTCCTGTAGAATACTATCCAAACTCGTCCCTAATTCAATTTGCAATTTCAAATAATCGCGCCGCCATAACACTGCCGAAGACTTCGCAGAAACCGCATCCGTCAATAAGTCTTTTTCGACCAAATCCATCCAAAAGTGCCCGCGCGACTCGTTCACTTGCGAGATTTCACAACTCACCCAGACAGCATCTGAAAAGTTCAATATCAACACCTGTCTGATATATTCATTGAGTTCTAAAAGAGAAAATTTGTTTTCCATAGCTTACAGTTGTAGAGTTTTAAAGTTGTATTGTTGTAAAGTTCGAGCCGCGTAACTTTGCAACTCTAAAACATTACAACTTTTCAACTCTTAACCTCTTCTTCACATTTGACAAATACTTCCGTTAAACTTGTGGCGTTTTACATTTACATACGTCTATTTAAGAGAAGACGCGAAAGATACGTTTTACGCCGGAAAAATTTTATGTTTGTGGTGGAAACGAGAGGATTTTACGAAAAAAAAGAAAATACGCAGTAGTTGGGATGATAATTGACTATTTTCAGTAGGTACTACATCTGGATATTTACAACTAGCAACTGAAAGCTCTTTTGTCATCCCGACAAAGGAGGGAAACTAAAAAGAATGACACGAATACTTACTTTACTACTTTTAATTTTTGGTTTGAATGCTGTAACGGCGCAAGACTTTTATGATGTCAATAAAATTCATGAGGTCCGCATCAAGTTTAAAAGTGATAATTACGACGCTATTTTGCATCAAATGAAAGAGCGCGACAAGGGCGAAAGACTGGTGGCAGATGTGACCTTTAATGGTGTGACGGTTAAGGATTGTGGCGTTCGTTATAAAGGAAATTCGTCCTATTTCAATACACGCAAATACGACAAATCAAAGCTACCGTTCAATATTAAAGCAGACTTTGTTACTGAAGGTCAAGAATTTGCACCAGGTATTTCAAAATTAAAACTGTCGAATGTCTTTCGTGACCCGAGTTATTTACGAGAGGTCATGTCTTACCAAGTCGCTAATAAATACATGCCCTCGCCAAAAGCAAACTATGTGAAAGTCTATGCCAATGACAAATATTTAGGTTTGTACAACAACACAGAGAGTGTTGAGGATGATTTTTTGAAAGACCATTACAATACAAAAAAAGGGACACTCATCAAGTGTGACCCAAGTTGGAATCAGGAAGAAGTACCAGATTGTCCGAAAGGAGATAAGGCTTCTTTGCAGTATTTGGGAGATAAACCAGAGTGTTACAGTGCACTCTACGAAATGAAAGAAGGTGGTGATGAAGGTTGGAAGCAGTTGATTGAGTTGACGAAAATCTTAGATGAAAAACCAGAAGATATTGAAAAGTATCTAAACGTTGACCAAGCTTTGTGGATGTTTGCGTTCAATAACGTTTTGGTTAATTTAGATAGTTACACTGGTCGTCTGTGTCATAATTACTACCTCTACAAAAATCCTAAATCGGGCATTTTCGAACCAATTATTTGGGATATGAATTTGAGTTTTGGAGGTTTTCGTTTTGCTGTCGATAAAGGTTTGAGTAATGAAGAAATGGCAACTATGAGTCCTTTTATTCATTATAAAACACGCAACCCAAAACGTCCACTTCTAGTCAAATTATTAGAAAATGAGCTATACCGAAAAGTTTACGTCGGACATATGCGCACCATCTTAGAAGAGAATTTCTATAATGGTGAATACAAAAAAGAAGCTGAGAAAATACGCCGCCGCATTGATAGTTCTGTAAAAGAAGACAAAAATAAGTTATACTCTTACGAGGAATATCAAAAGAACTATACACAAACAGCACAGGCTGGTCGCTCTAAAATTGTCGGTATCACCGAACTCATGGAGGCGCGGGTTACTTACTTAAAAGCGCACCCTTTACTTGCTAAAGCCCCACCAGTTATTGAAAAACCAACTGCGGAAAAGTATGGGGAGACAGACTTGGTTATCCAAGCGAAGATAACGGAAGCAGATAAAGTACATATCATGTATCGCGCAACATCAGACGCCGCTTTTACACGTATGGAAATGTTTGACGACGGCGGACACAATGACCAAACTAGCGAAGATAAAATCTACGGTGCGACGATTCCTTATGTTAAAGGGACGGAATACTACGTGATTGCTGAGGGGTCAAGGTCGGCGGCATTGAGTCCGGCGCGGGCTTCTTATGAGTTTTATACGGCGGAGTAGAGGGGTAAAAAGCCCCCCTAGCCTCCTGAGGGGGTTAGGGGGGCTACCCAAAAAATGCCTCCCGTCATACATACATCCCCTTCTCAGAAAACAACAAAACCTCCCTTCCCAACGTTTAAAAGCGTATAAAAAAGCATACTTCCGAATACCGGAAACCGATTTTCTCAATCAAATTCTACATGAAACAACTTTTTCTTTCCTTTGTCTTTCTTTTATCAGGTACAGCAGCATTCTCGCAGTCGATTGATTCATTTGCCGTTAACACCAATAAGTTTCTTTCAGAACTTGACCCATTCCTCACAGCGAGTGGAAGTAGCGCGATGAAAGATGTCTTTTCTGCTTTTCAAAAAAAGTACAAATCTGGTGTATTTACTGTCGACGAACAGACGCGTATGATTGAAATCAGTAACTTAATGTTACAGCAAAAAATGACCGCGCGTCCTTATTTTGAGTCTTATTTGAGAGGATTAATTGTTGTTAATCAAGCCGAAAATGGAGCGGAACGTTTCACACAATGGCATGATATTTTAGTATCAATGCTCGCTGATATTGAAAATCGAAAACTCAAACCTTATCTCAATTTCCTTAATTTTTCTGCACCTTTCTTTGAGAAAAATGCTTTACGCGCTTCGACTAAAGGCGTCTCTTGGTATGGAATTTCGGACAAACCGAACATGAAATACGAAAACAAACAAGCCGTCATAGAATACGAAGAAGTGGACATTGAAGCCATACGAAAAAATGATACTATTCGTATTTCGGAAACAAAGGGCCTTTACTATGCCTCGGACGGAGTCTGGAAAGGATTAGGAGGAAAAGTCTCCTGGGAAGACCGTTTTGGTTTAAAGGATGTTTATGCAGAGTTAGACAGTGTAGAGATAGAAATGAAGTCTTCTCTTTACCAAGCAACAAACGTAAAAATGCACTATCCTCTATTCTTTGGAGAAACGGCCGTTGTCGGTAAATTCGAAGATAAAGTAGTTTCTTCCAACTCTGCGACGGAGGGTTCTTATCCGCGTTTTGTATCTGATGCAGAGATTATCAATATTGAAAATATCGGAGAAGGAATTGATTATCGAGGCGGATTTCGCCTGCAAGGAACGACGGTGTATGGTTATGGTTCTAAAGAAAACCCTGCACGCATCACCATTGACAAAGAAGGTGAAGAGCTTGTCTATACAGGATTTTCGCAATTGTTTACGATTCGTCGTGGAGAGCGAATTGTGGCAGAACGCGTAAAATCTACTATATTTTTTGGACAAGACTCGCTGTATCACCCCTCGGTCAATATGCGCTTTGAGATTCCAAATAAAGAATTAAAACTGTCACGCGGAAAGCGAGGAAGTGATAGAAATCCTTTCTACTCTTCCATGCACAAAGTCAATATTGAGTCTGACAAAATTAATTATTATGTCAACGCTGATTCTTTAATTATCGGTGAGAAAAGTCTTTCCATAAAGAAAAGTCCTTCTCCTGCCATTTTTGAGTCAACCAAGTTTTTCAACGAAGGAGATTACCGTCGTATTCAGAATATCTCGACGACCAATCCTATCGCGATTATGCGTGCAGTAGCAGAGCGTGAGGGCAATATTATGAGTGCACATGACTTGGCAAAAAAGCTAAATTCTCGCTATGACATAGAAAATATTAAGTCGCTTTTATATGATTTAGTTGCACAGGGTTTCATCAACTATGATGCGGATGAGGAAATGGTCGAAATCAAGGATAAAGTATTTCACTACGCCAATGCTAGTATCAAAAAGGTAGATTATGACGCCTTGCAGCTTGTCTCTGACACCCGCGAAACCAATGGTACTTTTGACCTAAAAACTAAAGAAATCGAAGTCAGTGGAATCGACAAAGTAGAGTTTAGTGAATACCAAAAAACAGCTTTAATTCCTTTCAAAAAGACAGTCTATCTGAAAGAAGATAGAAATATGGACTTTGACGGAAAATTGTATTCTGGCTATTCAATATTTGAGGGTAAAGACTTTCATTTTGACTATGACAACTTTAGTATCACCTTAGACTCTGTTCGTTACTTTGACCTCTTTGTCCCGACAGGTGTCGAAGATGAAAAAGGAAATAAAGAGGCGCTTTCTTTATCTTCTCGTATCGAGCATGTGAGTGGTGTACTTTTGATTGATGCGCCTGAAAACAAGTCAGGGCGTGAGGAAATTCCAATTTTCCCGTCTATTCAAAGTAAAGCACCGTCTTATGTTTTTTATGATAATAAAGATATCCAAAAAGCTGTGTACAAACGTGATTCTTTCTTTTTTGAATTGAAGCCGTTCGCTTTTAATAGCTTGGATAATTTCACGGCAGAGAGCGTTGACTTTGACGGTAAATTAGTTTCTTTTGACATTTTTCCTGACATCAAGGAGACCTTAGTTGTTCGTGAGGAAGACCAGTCTTTGGGTTTTGAAACAGAAATAGATTTGCCCGCTTACAAAAATGCAGGAAACTTTAAAGGAATAGCGGATTTAAGTAATGTGGGTTTACAAGGAAAAGGGCTTTTAACCTATTTGGATGCGGAGATTAATTCGGAAGATTTGGTTTTCCGTCCACAAAACACAACAGGTTCTGCCGACGTGTTTGACTTGGAAGAAAAAAGAAATGCGACACCTGAAATCCCACAAGTCCACGGTATCAATGTTGATATTTTATGGCGTCCATACAAAGACAGTCTATTTGTAACGGCAGAAGAAGCGCCATTTGAGATGTTTAAAGACGGACAACATACTTTGCGTGGAACGACGATTTTGACGCCTGACGGTTTGAAAGGAAATGGGCTTTTTGATTGGCCGAAGGCATCTATGTCTTCTGAAACCTTTTCTTTCGGGGCATACTCAACTATAGCCGATACATCGGATTTAAAAATTCGTGCCTTTGATGCAGATGATTTAGCCTTGGTGACAGACAACTTAAATGCGGTCATAGATTTTGATAAACAGGTTGGTAATTTTAAAGCCAATGACGAGTTCTTAACGACATCCTTACCTTACAATCAATACGAAACTTCTTTCAACGAGTTTGACTGGGATATAAAAGGTGAGATTATCACATTTAAAGCCGAAGAGGGCAAGAAAGGGCGTTTCCTTTCCGTTCACCCAGACCAAGATTCACTACGTTTCTTAGGAGATGCCGCTTCTTATAACTTGAAAACTTCGACGCTGAATATCACAGGAGTTGATGACATTATCAGTGCAGATGCTTTTATATATCCTGACGGTGGCTTGGTTGATGTTGTCAAAGGAGGGAAAATGACAAAACTGACAAATGCTAGAATCGAGGCTGACACTATCAATAAATACCACGTTATTAATCGTTGTGAAGTAGAAGTATTGGGTAAGAAAGAATTTAGAGCAAATGGATTTTACGAGTACAACATTGGAGATACAGAACAAGAAATTCGCTTTGACGAAATCGTTGGTACACGTATCGGAAAAGGAAGTCGTGCAGAAAAAGCAGCAGCAACTAGAGCAACGGGTGAGGTAAGTTCTGAGAAAGATTTCTTGATTGACCAAAAGACACTTTATCGTGGAACTATCAGTCTTTTCTCTGAGACGCCAAATCTTAAATTTGAAGGTTATGCGCGCATGAAGAGTACTTCTTTACGTCGTTTGCACTGGTTTACGGTTTCTTTTGACGGTGATAAGTCTGACTTGAAAATCAAGTATGATGTGCCTAAAAATTACCAAGCGGAACCATTGCGTACAGGACTTTACCTAAGTAAGGAAAACAATCGTGTCTACAGTAACATCATGGCGCCTTTATACTTTAGAAAAGACCGTCCAATTCTTCCTGTGACGGGCTATATGGATTACGACAAAACGCGAGATGTCTATATTTTTGGAGACTCTTTAAAAATTCTTCAGGATGAATTAAAAGGTAATAAATTAACTTATTACGAATTAACAGGCGAGGTCAAATCTGAAGGAAAATACAACATCGGAGACAATCTAAAATATGTTAGTATGCAAGCCGCAGGACGCGCCAGCGCAGAACCAATGCCAACGGATACTTCCAGTGTCATCATTCCAAAAGTAACGGGTGACTTCATGTTGGCTCTTGATTTATTACTGCCTGATGACTTAAAAAAATTACTAATTTCAGATTTTCAAGGAGCAAGTTTTGATGCGCAGCCGATTAATTATTCGGATGGAAAACTCTTCTATCAAAAAGCAGCATCTGAATTATTTCCCGAAAAGGAAACCAAAAAAATACTGAGTTCTTTGGACCAAGGTATTTTTGATATTCCTAAAAAAACCAATAAGTCTAACCTGCTTTTCTCTAAAGTGCCAATGCAGTGGGACCCTGATTATCAGTCGTTTGTGAGTTCGAAAGCGACGCTTTCTCTAGCGAGTATCGACGGACAAATGATTAATAAAGACATCACGGCTTACATCGAAGTAAAAATGCCACAAAAAGGGGACGACCGTATTTATGTCTACCTAAAATCACCGAGTAATTTATATTACTTCTTTGGTTTTAAAGAAGGCATCATGAATATCGTGAGCGACAATCCAAAGTTCAATGACTTTGTCATCAACATGAAAGACAAACACCGTATCAAGAAAATGCCTGACGGCGAGACTTTTGAGATACAACCTGTTAATGACGGAACGGCGAGACAGTTCGTTAGCCGTGTGAAAGCAACTTGGTAGAAAAAGGTTAAGGGGTTATGAGGTTGAGGGTTGAAAGGTTTGAACCTCAAAACCCTCAACCTCAAAACCCTCAACCTCATAACTTACTTCTTTTGAGAATATTCCTAGTATCCGGCGAAGCATCCGGCGACCTTCATGCATCCCTACTCATGCAGGCTTTACAAGTTGAACTTGGAAAGACTGACTTTTGCTATTGGGGCGGCGATAAAATGGCGGCTGTTGGTGGTACATTAAAGAAGCATTATCGGGAATTGGCGTTTATGGGTTTTTGGGAAGTTGTAAAAAATCTGCGGACAATAACTCGAAATCTAGATAGCTGTTTTGCAGATATACAGGCATTTCAGCCCGATGTTTTAATACTCGTAGATTATTCTGGTTTCAATCTTAGAATTGCTAAAAAGGCAAAAGAAGCAGGAATTCGAATCTTCTACTATATCTCGCCGCAGGTTTGGGCTTCGCGGGCTGGGCGTGTTAAGAAGATTAAAAAATTTGTAGATGAGATGTTTGTCATTCTACCTTTTGAAGAAAATTTTTATAAGCAATATGAGTTTCCAGTTCACTTTATTGGACACCCATTATTGGATGTGGTGAAAAATTATAGACCTACTCCTGATTTTCGGAAGACAAACAGACTTTCTGACAAACCTATCGTCGCACTTTTGCCCGGAAGTCGCAAACAAGAAATTCGCGCCATGCTAGCAGAAATGTTAGCGACGGTGCCACATTTCCCTGATTATCAATTCGTTATTGCAGGTGCGCCAAGTATGACGCAGGACTTTTATAAAGCTATAATCACTGAATTGCCTAAATCTATTTCGGAGTCCGTTCATCTGATTGAAAATCAAACTTACGACCTTTTTTCACAGGCAGAGGCAGCTCTAGTAACTTCAGGCACAGCCACTTTAGAAGCCGCATTGTTTCGAGTACCTCAGGTCGTTTGCTACAAAGGCGGCGCGATTTCTTACGCTATAGCAAAACGCATTATCCAAGTCAAGTTCATCTCTCTGGTGAATTTAATACTGGATAGAGAAGTAGTGAAGGAATTGATTCAAGGAGAGATGAATGCTACTAATTTGCGCATTGAGTTACAATCAATTTTAGAGATAGAAGGACAGAAAAAACTGAAAGTTGCTTATGATAAATTGGCAGACAAATTAGGAAACTCAGGAGCTGTCAAACGCGCCGCACAAATTATGGCAGCAAAGCTTCTGCACTAATTCACCTTTTTTTACCCCAACATCTACACTCAAACGAGCTACAATGCAAGAAAGACCTCCTCTCTACCTTGTCTGTTCCTCATAAATTGTTCATTTTTGCAATATGAATTTGAATAATATGCCTAAACCATTCCAATTAGGTCTTATCCTTTTGCTCTGTTTTTTCAACTCCCTGTTGCTCTCCGCTCAGGCTCCTACTCTATCTGGTCAATGGGACGGCAAAATATATCAAACAAATGGAAGCGTCAAAACAGAATACCACATCAAACTTTACCTGCATCATCTTCCTGATAAAATAGTCGGGAGGTCTTATATTTACGCAGATGACATTTCCGCAGAAATAAAAATAGTAGGAACATTTACTAAAGAAAATATTTTTGAATTTAGAGACACAGAGATAATACATAGCGAACAAGGTAAAGAAATGAGTTGGTGCATGAAAAGTGTGATTCTGCAGCTCTCCCCTTCTAAAAACGGTTGGGAATTAAGAGGAAAATGGACTGGAAAGAATGAATATTCGCAATGTAACCCCGGTACGATAATTTTACGAAAAGTCACTAATCGAGCCTAATCTTTCTAGAAATCAGTCTGAAAAACCTTCACTATTCAGTACATAAAAGTTATATTAAATATAAAAATATTATTAGCTAAAAAATTAATAATCAAAATTATAAACATTATAAATTATTATATTTTTCACCTAACAATATTTAAACCATGTCACAATTAGTCTTTTATTTGTTCATTTATTCATCACTCTGGGTCTATTTTTGTAACATGATAGCAAAAGATAGTAAGTAATAAAAAAACAAAATTATCCTACCAATCTATCCCCCCTCAATAATATCGGCTAAATTTATTTTCAATTAGTAAAAGAGGTTAAACTCAATTATTTTGATATTAAGAAAAGACATGCGCTGTTTTTTCTTAATATCAAAATAGTTATTTGTTTGACTCCTAAGTAGGTTGTCTTATTTATTTCGGAATTAAAACAGAGGATATTTTTTGTCTAATTTGGCTCTAAAAACCGCCAATACCCTACGGTCTTTAAGGATTTTTAAAGTGAAATTAGACAGAAAATAGTCCTGTTTTAAACCTGAAATAAATATGTCAACCTACTTATATATCTAGAAGTAGATTTATGATAAACAATAGCACACAAACATCTTATAAGAATACTAAGACTTTGGTCAAAGAAGAAGAGGCATCATTTTTCAGAAAAGATGCTTATGCCACCTTTGACTATGACTTTACTGTATTATCAGTTAATCCAATTTTTTTGGACCTATTGGGTATTCAGAACTATAACCCTATTGGAAGTTCTTTATTAAAACTTCCTTTTTTCCAAGAAGAAAAATATTCTTTCTTGTGTGAGAGCTTGAGAAATAAAGAAATAGAGCAGTTTAAGTCCGAAACGAGTTTTCTATCTATAGAAGATATTCGTATTAATCTGGAAGCAACAGTTATTGCTAACCCAGATGATAACTACACTGGCGGAGTCCTGATTATTAGAGATAATAGTCAAGAAAAAGTAGTAAAAGAGATGCTCAATAAGAGCCGTGCAATGATAACCGAAAAGGATAGTCAACTACA
>CALDUB010000326.1 GCA_937923465.1 uncultured Saprospiraceae bacterium | reverse complement strand
GGAACGCAGAGAAACAAAGAATGAGTATTGTGATGAGTTTTTTAGTCAATTTTATTTTATCGTTTTCTCAATATGCAAAAGTAGGAATTCTTTCTTTAATTACAACAAAAGACTTCGAAATAAACGGCTTCTTACTTATATAAACTGTTCATATTTTGTTTGTCACAAAAATGGAAGCGAAAGTAAACTCCAAGGGAGAAATTTAGTTTTAAATATTTAGACTCGAATAGTCTTGTTAACTTTGTGTCTTTTCTTTCGTAAAACATTGATTTTTCGTTCAATAACGTTTAGACAAACTTCATTTACAGTGTACTAGTGTACGTTTTCCAAAATTATTCATTTATGCGACGACTTCAACTTCTATTATCCATAATCTGTGCCCTTTTTCTGCAAGTTTCTTTTGCACAGAGACCTGGAGGCGGACAGCGTCCCGAATTAGCTCCTGATACTGGCGCTTTAGCAGGTATGGTCATGGACGGTATTACAGAAGAAAGCGTCGCTTTTGCCAACGTAATCGCCTATGAGTCAGGGACTGAGACGATGAAAGACGGGACAACGACGAATGAGCAAGGACGATTTTTTATCAAAGATTTAGCCTATGGTAGTTATGATGTTGTCATTTCTTTTGTTGGTTATGGCGATAAAAAAATTGAAAACATTACGATTAGCGCAGAAGAACGCGTAGGTAGAGTAGGGCGCGTAGTCATGGAGGCGGGTAATGATTTAGATGCTGTAGAAGTTACTGCCGAAAAGAATGAGATAACTTTTGGTCTGGATAAAAAGACATTTAATGTTGAAAAACAAATTAATTCCACGGGAGGAACGGCAGAAGATGTCTTGAAAAATATTCCTTCTATTACTTTTGATGTAGACGGAAATATTAGTTTGCGTGGAACTTCTAATGTGCGGATTTTGATAAATGGAAAGCCTTCTGCATTGACAGGTTCGGGGCGTCAAGCTGTCTTAGACCAAATTCCTGCGGGGAGTATTAAAGATGTCGAAGTAATGACCAACCCTAATGCTAAATTCTCGCCAGAAGGTATGGGCGGTGTTATCAATATTATTACAAAAAAGCAAAACAAAGCTGGATTTAATACACGTGTAGCGCTCAACGTGGGGACGCGAAATAAATACGACGGAAATATCAGCATGAATTGGCGTGTCGGAAAGTTTAATTTTTTTAGTAGCTATGCAGGTCGCACAGGCGAGTATTTTAGAGAGCGAACAAGTAATCGTACTCAGACTTTAACTGACACCTCGTTTGTTAGGAATACAGAAACTTATTCTAATTCTACTCGGGTGTCTCACAATTTACAAGGTGGATTAGAGTATTTTTTTGATACTAAAACATCTTTGTCAGGCTCTGTTACCTATAATCCGGGCACTCGGACGCAAACAAACACAGGAGATACGGACTTCCTCAATGATTTCAAAACATTGACAGACAGGTCAATACTGACTGGGACTAGTAATGAGACCGAATTGGATATGGAATATAATTTAAATTTCACAAAGAGATTTAAAAAGGACGGGCAGGAGTTGACCATGAGTGCCCGCTATTCTACTAGCCGAGAAACGGAAAATGAAACAGATAGAGAAGATTTTCAAGACCTAGATGGTAATACTTATGATGCTTTCGCTTTCGAGGCGATAGAAGATGAAGACTCACAGCGCATTCGTGGGCAGGTAGATTATGTGCATCCGTTTGAAAATAAAATGAAATTGGAAACGGGCTACCAAACTGAAATTCAGATTATAGATAATAATTATGATTATACAGGCTTGGATGAATTGAGTAGTTCTTATCAATTAGATAATCGTTTTATTTATGACGAACAAATTCATGCACTTTACGGTATTTTATCGGGAGAAAGTGGAAAATTTGGTTGGTCTGGTGGACTGCGAGCAGAACAGGCTTTGGTGACTGCTGAGTTGGCAGACGAACCAGATGGCATTTTTAATAATCCTTATTTTAGATTGTATCCTTCTGGTAGTGCAAGTTATAAACTATCAGAATCTTCTACCATACAAACCAGCTACAGTCGCCGTGTAAATCGTCCGCGTTCTCGTTCGCTCAATCCTTTTACTCAGATTAGAGATACTTTGAATTTTAGTCAAGGAAATCCTAGATTACTTCCCGAATTTATCAATTCATATGAGGTGAATTATCTCACCTTTACACCCAAAGGAACATTCAGCATTGGTGCCTATTATCGTCAAACAAATGATATAATCTCAAGGATACAAGACCTTGATAGTCAGCCAGGTAAGATTGTTTCTACTTGGGCAAATTTAACATCAGGAAAGAGTTATGGATTAGAAATAGTAGGAACGTATCGCATCAAAAAATGGGCGCGTTTTTCTGCCAATGCTAATATTTACCGCTCGGTTATTGACGGTAGTAATATTGAGACTGATTTGGCAAATTCGGGTTATTTGGCTTCGGGTCGTGTGAGTGCGAACTTTACGGTTTGGAAAGACTTGGATGTGCAATTATCCTCTTTTATGCGGTCGAGAGGTGTGTCTGTGCAAGGGAGTTATGCGCCGATTGTCTCTATGGATTTAGCTATTAAAAAATCTATTCTTAAAGGAAAAGGCGCCTTAACTTTCCGTATCAGTGACCCATTCAATACGCGAGATTTTGAAATTGATATTGATAGAGATGGCTTAGAACAATATTTGCGTTTTAAACGAGAGTCGCGTATTGCGTTCTTAGGTTTTAGTTACTCATTGAGACAAGAAAAACGCAAACGTGGCGGAAGTAGAGGTCAACGCGGCGGCGGTGGCGGCGGTGGTGGAGACATCGAATTTTAGAGTTGTAGATTTTTGCTTACATTCGCTAAAGTTTAGAGGAACATTCACTTTTTCAAGTCCATTTTCTATGAAAATTTACACATCAGAACAAACTCGTAAGTTAGACGCTTTTACGATAGAGCATCAAGAAATTACTTCTTGGGAATTAATGGAGCGCGCGTCCATGACCTTTGTAAATTGGTTTTTAGCAAATGCTGATGTGACGCCCGATACCTGTGTACACGTCCTCTGCGGCACGGGTAATAATGGCGGTGACGGCATGGCTATTGCTCGTATCTTGCACTCTCTCAACTTTGATGTATCTGTCTATTTATTGCGCGTGAGTGATAAGGAGAGCGAGGATTTTAAGAGAAATTATGACTTATTGAAGAAGATTCCTCTGGAGGTGACTGAAGTGGAAATGTTTGAAGATTTAGAGGATATTTGGCCCGAAGATTTTGTGATTGATGCCGTGTTAGGTGCGGGATTAAATCGACCTTTGTCGCAAAAATGGTGTACAATATTGGATTATGCTTCCTTTGAAGCACCAAATATTTCTATTGACATGCCCTCTGGTTTGTATACGAATAAAGCAACGGTTAGCCCAGGTTTTAAAGCAGATACGACCTATTCTTTTCAATCGCCCAAACTGGCTTTTTTTATGCCTGAAAATCAGGATGAAGTTGGAGATTGGGTCATAGGTGATATTGGTTTAGCAGAGGAGGAAATTGAGTTTGATTCTGCTTTTGAGACAAACAATCATTTTTTAGATACTGATACTGTACGCTTTCTATTACGTGACAGAAAAGCACATGACCATAAGGGGACATTTGGTCATGCCTTGGTTATTGCAGGCAGTTATGGCAAAGTTGGGGCAGCTGTTTTGGCGGCAAAAGCGACTTTGCGCGCAGGCGCAGGCCTCGTGACGGTGCATGCCCCCAAATGCGCTTATCAAATCATGCAAATTAGCTTTCCTGAAGCTATGGTGCAAGTCGATAAACATGAGTACTTGTTCTCAGAGTGTGTGGATATAGAGAAGTATACTGCCATTGGTATCGGACCAGGATTGGGAACTAACGAACTGACGATAAAAGCCTTTTCTGACTTGTTAGAACGCGTAAATGAACCATTAGTCATCGATGCAGACGCTTTAAATATCATTGCAGAAAACAAAGATTTATTAGATTTGCTACCCGAAGAGTCTATTTTAACACCGCATCCTAAAGAATTTGAGCGCTTATTTGGAGAGACTGAAAATAGTTTTGAACGTCTAGAAATAATGCGTACGATTGCTCAATCTTACAAGATTTATATTATTTTAAAAGGTGGGAATACTGTGATTATGACGCCAGAAGGTGTTGCTTATATTAATGATACAGGTAATCCGGGTATGGCGACTGGTGGTAGCGGCGATGTCTTGACAGGTATTTTGACGGGCTTAATGGCATCTGGTTATTCGCCATTGGAAACTTGTGCTATTGGGGTTTATTTGCATGGTTTGGCGGGAGACATTGCAGCCGAGGAATTGGAGCAGGAATCGCTTTTGGCTGGTGATATTATTGGATGTCTGGGTAAGGCTTTTCGGGAGTTGCGAGGGGCTTAGGTTTTATTTATTTAGACTTTGATAAACGTTATTCGACCCCCTAACCCCCATAATGGGGGAACATTCATTGAGCTAAAGTTGTGGGTAATTTGAAATGTAAGGTTTTCAACCAAACTATGAAATGTGAAAAATAGATTTATCACTAAATATCTTTGAAAAAAGTTCCCCCACGTTGGGGGTTAGGGGGTAATCATAGAGATTAGATTTCACCCAAAACACAATCCAAAAAACATATAAAAAGTACTTTTTAGACTGACTAGATAAATGAACAAATACACAAAAAATCCAAGCATCAAAGACGTCGTCCAATACTACGACGAAACACGCTTTGACTACGACAAAGTTTGGTTAAATAAAGACAACTTAGCAGTACATTTCGGCTTTTACGACGAGAATGCACACAACCATTCAGATGCGCTTTTGAATACCAATCGCGTCATGGCGGACTTGGCAGATATTAAGCCAGGCGACCGGGTCATGGATGCAGGATGTGGTAAAGGAGGTAGCAGTCTTTGGATGGCGGCGACACGCGGCGCAATCGTCACAGGTATTACGCCAGTAGCTACGCAAATCGTTGATTGTGAGCAATTTGCAAAAGAAAGGAATCTAGAAGATAAAGCGAATTTTGTCAAAGCGAGTTATACAGATACACCTTTTGAAGACAATACTTTTGATGTCGTTTGGGCATGTGAAAGTGTTTGCCATGCACCACGAAAAGAGGAGTTTTATATGGAAGCTTATCGTGTTTTAAAACCTGGTGGACGTCTGATAATGGCAGAATATATTCGCTGTGACCGCCCTCTACCCGTGGAGCAAGATAAGAAGATTGCAGACTGGTTAAATCGTTGGGCTATCGCCGATATTGACACCGCATTAGAACACCGTTCTCATTCAAATAAAGCAGGTTTTTCCTCTTTTTTGATGCGTGATTACACCAAATATGCACGGGTTTCTCTCCGCAATTTGCATCAACAATCTGTTCGTTATCGTACGCTAGGCAATGTCTTAAATTTCATTGGCGTTCGCTCTAAAACACAGCACGGAAACCATATTGGTAGTATTTATCAATGGGAAGCGCTGGAAATGGGTGCTTGGTTTTATGGTGTTGTTTCTTGCGTGAAATAGGTGAAAAGTTATAAAGTTGAAGAGTTGTAAAGTCGCAAAACTTTACAACTATTCAACTTTACAACTCTACCTTAAGAGCAATACATCTCCTGATAAATCAAAAGTCTCTATCGTCTCTTCGCAGCTTTCCATTTTGACCATCATTTGCCAGATGTAAACGCCATTCGTTAATATCTGACCTTGTTTGCTACCGTCCCAACCTGCTTCTGGGTCTTTAGAAGTGAATACTAAATTGCCCCAGCGGTCGTATATTCTAAATTGATAATCTACTACTTCCTTCCCAAAATATCCTTTAAAAACGGGGTTATGTTCATCTGCATTTGGAGAAAATGCATCAGGAATATAAATGAACTTATTGAGAGCAGTTTCGGCAGTTTCTACGGTGTAGTTCAATATTTCAGTTGCGCAACTATTACTGATTTCAACATCATAATTGCCTGATATAGAAGTTGTTAGTATAGCGTCTGTTTGTCCATTAGACCAGAGATAATTTAGATTTTCTGACTCAGGTACAGTTGCGTCAATAATGATTTCTTCCGTTCCACAGATACTAAACTCTGTAATGTCAGCAGTTATTTCTGGTAATGCTGGAAGCACCTCAATAGAAGTCAAAATTTCCGTTTCACAGCTTTCTGCATCTTGAACTTGCACAACATAGTCGCCATTTTCTAAATTGGTGAAATCAGCTTCTGTCTGCCAATTTTCACCGTCAATAGAATAGAGGTAAGGCAGTGTGCCGCCAGATATATTTGTAATAGTGACTTGACCTTCTGCATTGTCTTCGCAGGTAGCTTCTGAGTTTGCAGAGGCGATAATCTCCGTTTGTGGCAATACCGTAAATTCAGCCGTTCCTGTACAGGCATTATCAGGATTTGTAACCAATACATTATAGACACCAGCCTGATTTAATTCAGGATTAATGGCGTTCATATTTTCTGTAGAAATTCCATTTCCAGACCAAACGTAATTGTAATCTGAGTAAACTGTTGTCTGAGGTAATGCAAATCCTGTTTGACAGCTAATTTGTTGTTCTATTGCTGTCGCAACTTCGATTTCGGTTTGTGGCAAAACTGTAAAAGAAGATTGAGTAGAACATCCCGAATTAGGATTTGAAACAGTCAAGGTATAATTTCCCGCTTCCGTTAATATAGGATTTATCTCATTTGCATTATCGGAAGTGATGCCAGGTCCAGACCAGTCATAATTGTAGCCATCTAGCACGGAAGTTTCGGGTTGTGTATAGCCTATTTCGCAGCTAATTTCTGGATTTCCTAACATAGAAATCTCTATTTGCTCAGAATTATCCATTATTTCTAATTCTAAAGTCGTCTCACAGGTGCTGCCATTCGCGCTGTAATAATAACCGATAAATTGTATCGTACCCGCTTGTGTAATATTCGTTACGAAAGGCATGTCTGTTGTCTGCACTGTATTTCCGTTAGGATAGATAATCACAAATTCTAAGAAAGCAGACCATTCGTTGCCGAAAGCAAGATATAGGGTTCCTTGATTATTATCACAGTCCAAACTTGGGATGATAGTAGGCGTTATTGAGGCAGACATCTGACGGACTTCGCTAATGAAAGTGGTCGTACAAGGACCACTTCCGACGACATTAGTGTACATGCCTTCCTCACAAACCTCCTGTCCATTGACCATGATACACTCTCCAGGGCAGATATATAATATTTCTTCTAAAATAGTATTTTCTGTTATCTCTTCAACAGTCGCAAGAGTAGAGACGGAGCAGTCATTCTCAGAAATAAATTGTACCGAGTATTCGCCCGCAGCATAGACAATTATAGAATTTCCTGTTTCGCCAGTTGACCATTGGTAGGTTCCATTTTGGTCTGGAACACTCAGAGTTGCGCTGTCGTTGTCGCAGTCAATATTGTTAGAAACTGTAATTTCGTAAACGATTTCTTCTTCTACAGTTAAAGTCAACTCTTGTGTAACTATACAGCCGTTTTCTTCAGAAGCACTTGTGTAAATGCCTGACTCACAATAGGTCACGCCATTCCAATCGGTGCATTCGCCGCTACAGATGCTTAGATTTTCTTCGATATTTTGTACCGAATTTTCAATTACAGTAAGATATAAAATGTTTAAACATCCATTGTCATCTGTCTCTTCTATGGTGTGTTCTCCTTCTGGATATCCTAAATAATCTTCTCCAGGGCAGACGAATTCCGTTTGAAAAACATCTGCTGCTCCTGCAACGGTTATTTGATATTCAGTAATAATATCGCAACCGTTATCTGGATTTTGAGAAGTAGAACTTACTGTACTTGTTTCACAAATATCCTGTCCAGCGACTTCAAAACATTGCCCGTTGCAAAGTGAAACAGACTCATATTCGTAAGTAACTTCACTATCGTCAATGACAATGATAGAAGCCTCTGATTCGCAGCCATTTGCTGATACAACTGTTACATTGTAACTTCCTCCAGAAGAAACGATTAAATCAGAAGACGTACTGCCGTCTTCCCATAAGTAACTGTCAAATCCGTCTGTCGCGCTGACTGTTGCAGTTGTTTCAGAGCAATTAATATTATTAGATACAGTCAAGTAAACATTAGAAGTCGGCTCAACTATTAATTGTACAATGACTTCTATTTCACATCCATTTGAGTCTAAAGTTAAACTATTATAAACACCTGTATCACAATATTCTTCACCAGATAAAGAGTAGTAACATTCTCCCTCACAAACTGTAGCGTTCTCAAATATTGGTGTATTGGGGGAATATTCTACTATCGTTAAATATCTAATTAGACATTGGTCTTCATAAATATCTATATAACTTCCCGCGGGATATCCGTTATACGTTTCGCCAAAACAAACTTCGTGAAATTCAGATTGTTCTGCTAACGGATTTATGAGTAAATTTAGTGTGACAACACTGTCACATCCATTACGTTCTGCTGTAAGTATCTGTTCATAACTGCCTGACTCACAATAGGTTTCATCATTCCATTCGTAGCATTCTCCTATACAAACTTCTGCATTAAATGCGCTTTCAAATTCTTCAAAATCAGCAGTTACCGTAAATGAAGTGTA
>CALDUB010000325.1 GCA_937923465.1 uncultured Saprospiraceae bacterium | reverse complement strand
GGTTGTCCATTCTAAATGGTTAAACTTGCAGGTTAAAGAAAGGCGCGTCGTAATCGACGCGCCTTTCTTGTGTTTAGAGCTACTCTCAATTAAGTGCCAAGGGCACGACAGCCTTCAGCTGTGTACGTGAGTGCACAGATTTTAAGAGTATTGAGTATGCAAAGAATACGTGATTGAAACGCGGATTAAACGGATTTATACGGATAAGGGGCGGATTTTTTCTGTTCTAACTTGTTCTCTATTTTTATGAAATGTTATTGGGAGCGATTGAAAGAATCTATGTAGACTTACTTCGTTTGTAGTGCAATAAAGTGTATTATTTATAAGATGAATTCTTCTCTCTTGGGAAATTGAACGGAACAAAAAAAACACCTCTCAGCTAAAAGCCAAGAGGTGTTGAAATGTCCGTTAAAATCAATATTTTTAGAGTCTAAATAAGATTAGAGTTTAAGTAAAGGTTGATAATCTTAATTAGCTGATAATCAGTATAGTATCGGAAGTTAAATTAGAAACGATAACTCAATCCTGCCTCTACTCCAATCAAACTGTATCTTTGTTTGACAGCATAGTCCGCGACATTAAAATCTTTCGCAAAAAAGCGACCATGTGGGACGATAGTAATATCTAGATTTTGTGATAATGCTCGTCTAATATAAACACCACCATAGTAGCTCAGACCAACTTTACTTTTGAAAATGTCAGCTTGATTTTCTCCGATATTTAAGTCTGTTGTTTGTGTATTTCTAATTTGTCCGCTGGTTTTGAGCGATAAATTAACAAAGACGCCCGCTTGTATCCCTAAGCTCCATTCATTCATTCTGCCTTCAAAACCGACGATAAAAGGAATATCAATCATCTTGTAACGATTGTAAATCTGCTTTTCGTAGTCATAGCTAGTCGTTCTTGGCATTAAACCAATTACATCAACAGTATCACCATTTAATTGAATAATGCGCTTGATGACGCCTTCAATTGAGTCGGCTTCTATTTCTAAATTATTGTTGTCATAGCGTTCGGATAGTACGGTGTATTGTCCACCAGTACTGAATGAAAAGCCAGACTTATGCGTTAATTTCCCTCTTACGCCGTAGTGAATTGCTTCTAATAAAGTTTCTGACTCGCGACGTAATCCGAGAACCTCTGGAGAGCTGATACTATCGATATTAGAGGCCAAACCACGATTAATAAAACTGATGCCTGTATTCGCAGAGAGGGAAAATTTTAGTTTTTTTGCTGCTGTAATATTCAACTCACCTGCATCTGCTACGGGACTAGAAAGTTCTGCCTCAAGTGTCGCAATCTGTGGACTTAAAGAAATAGGAGTTGGTGGTTTTAGTTCAGAATTTTGTTGGATGATAGAAGTTTCTGCGGGAACTACTTTTTCGTTTAGTAATAAATCGTTGTTTGTATTTATTTGCTGGATTATATTCTCCTTATTGACAGGAAGATTTGTTGTGTTATTTGAGTTAGGAGTAGCAATCGGACTGACTTCTGTTACTACATTTCTATTCGGAATGTTTCCTGACTTATTGAAAGTAGAGGTTGTTGAAGAAGTAGTTTTTGATTGTAGATTTTCTTTATTAGTAGCACTCTTGTTGCTTTTAATTGTCTCATTTTCAATTGTTTGAGACTCTGAGGTAGTCTCAGTTGTAGCTCCTTTTAAAGCGGTAGATTTTTCTTTTTTAAGAACTTCTGCATGGCTATCTTTAGCTTCAAGAGTAGAATGATTTCCTTCTGTCAGACTCCCATTTTGCCAGATATACAAACTACTACCTGCGAGCAACATAGCTCCAAATAGGAAGAAAAAGAAAAAGCGTTTTTTGCGTTTTTTCTCAGCATTGATAAGGTCAACCTGAGGTTCAATCGCTGCCCATATTTCGTCGATATTCACCTCTGAGTGATGCGACAAAACTTCCTCTTTTCTATTTTTATTTACCTCTTTCATGCTGACTTATATTTCGCGTTAATCTCTATGTATTTTCGTTGTAAAAGCTGTCGGGCGCGGGTTAATTGTGACCGCGATGCACTTTCTGTAATGCCTAGCATTTCGCTTATTTCTCTATGATTGTAACCTTCGATGACATTCAGATTAAAAACCGACCTAAAGCCTGGTGGTAAGTCTTGTACCAACTTTATAATGTCCTCTACACCTAGATTATCTAGCGCCAATGGCATCGTCGTTTCATCAGAATTAATATCCGCTACCGAACTCTCTCGCCGCACATGTTTTTTGTCCAAATGACCCAAGGCACAGCGCACGGTTATCTTACGTATCCAACCTTCAAACGATCCAATACTTTTATAACCGTCAATATTTTTAAATATCCGTATCAAGCTCTCTTGCAAAATATCTTTTGCCGTTGACTCATCCTTTACGTAGCGCCGACAAACGCTCATAAGCATACCTGAGTATCTCTTAACCAACTCGTACTGAGCAGATTTGATACCTTTTTGGCAGGCTGTTATGAGTTGTTTTTCGTTTAGCAAAAGATAAAATGTTGTAAAGTTGTAAAAGTTGTAGGGTTGTGAAAGTCTATTGAGTGATTAATTATTGCAAAAAGGCATTAAATTCTCCTGTCACAACGACAGTTTCGCCTCCATTGCCATTGGGGTCTGTGAATGCAGTAAAACTAAAATTACCCGAAACATAATCTCCCAATTCTGTGATTTCTAGATAGTCAAAATAGGGTATATCGGGGTTAGAGTAGATAGTCCATGCTGGATTTTGAGTATAATTATTGAAATTTCCAATAACACCTCCACTCTCTATTACTCCTAAGCTAACTTCATCTGGGTTTATGTAGAATGAAATTTGAACACTGTCTTGTTGGAAATCTATCATCTGTATAAATAATCCTTCATCATTGTAGTTTGCGCTGATAGGATAAGTCCAAGTTCCTTCTGGTGTAGTGAAAGTTAGTACATCTTGTTCAATACTATTAATACAGACAAGGACTGGACCCACTTCATTGTCTGTATTTGGAGTCAACGGAATAGGGGCACTACTCAATAATGCATCAAAATCGTAACCCGTTAAAGACATTTCTCCAAGTTCACTACAGTTATTTAAGTAAAAACTAAAATCACCGTCTTCTGTGTAATTATACCATTGATAGCCGTCGAGATTTACAATAGCCACACCCGAAATATTATCTCCGTCACAGTTAACCAAAGTTCCAGAGACCGAAGTTGCATTTGCAGAAGCATTTTCTATCATAATAACCCCTAAGTCAGTATCTGCGTCAAAAGGTCCAATATTATCTGTGTAAAAAACGTTATTGCACCCGAAAGCTGCCCATACATTCAAAGTCAAAACTTCTCCAGCAGGAACATAACCCGCGACATATCCTAGGTCATCTGTATATCCATAACCTGTCCCATAGCTCTCAGAATTAATCGTCACCATTACATTGTAAAGTGGGTTGCCATCTTGGTCTTGAAAAGTTGTGCTGAAATAAATATTATCTACAGGAATATCCCAATTCCAAAATGAAAAATGTGTGAACTCGCCAATGTAAGACGCACCGTCAGGTCCCAAGGTAGCTACGCCTTCTATTACCCAGATGCCTACTTCTTCATTAAAAGACCAGAGTGGAACTTCTGTTGGTGAATTTACAATCGATGCGTCAGGAATAGCATAGACGAAAGCTGCACTTGCACCTTCCATGATATTCAATTTTTCACCATTTTCACCTTGGAGTTCTACAGCGACCATACCCAAGGTTTTTAACGAAACTTCCTCATTATCAGCATTAACACCTTGTAGATTACCTGGCATTTGGTCGTAAACATTTCTCGTAGTAGGATTTAACCATTGTGCAGCAACAAACACGTCACCATTATAAGTTGAACCATTTTCGGTAACAATTCCATTAGCTGGAAAATCAATACTTACATTGCCAAAGTTTATAGTTTCAGGTTCATTTGTATTAAAAGACTGATTAAAAGTCTTATTTATCATCTCTACTCTCACACGACTTTTCGCATCTGCCTGCGGAAAAAAGCGACGACTCCCTAAGAAAAAACCTTCTTTCTCGATTGTGACATATTGACCTTTAGCGTTCATGTCTACATCATTGAAAAAGAAGTGACCATAAATGTCTGTAGTGGTATTATTAGTACCCATATTGACTGTAGCATCACTAACAGGAATGCCTTCTATATCTAGAACTTGACCAATCAAATCACCATTGATGATTTCAATTAAAGGCTGGTAACCTTCGATTATTTCTGGATTGGGCGTTTCCTCTGTTACTGTCACCATATCTATATCTTTTCGACAAGCGGAAAAGACTAAAAGGATAAGTAAAGAAAATAATCCTAAATTTTTCATTAGTTTTATATTTTAGAGGCTTTGTAAAAAGCTATTTTTTAAATTTATGTTGGGTTGAAACTTAATTTTAAATTACTTGAATTTTCTCTGAGAATATAAGTACTTTATAGAGTTCTGCAAAACTAATTTTTGATGTTACAATGACTAAAGGGGAGGGGATATTGATTCGCTGCACAGGAGTGAGAAAAATGGAATAATTTTATAAAATAGACTTAAATTAATGAGGCAAAATTAGAGTCAAAGCGACAATCATTCAAAATTATTGCAATAAAATGTTATCAAAACATTAAAATTAAAAACTCCAAAATCTGTCAAAAATTGTCAAACCCGACAATCTGCCCTGACAAAGTAGCCGTCAAAGAGGAAAACTATTGTCTGGCACGAAATTTACGCACGTTTTATGTAGGATTATAAGATTAAGCCCTCACAATTCACTTCTTCACGACAAAAGGTATTTCAACCAAAGCTGCTTTTATACGTTACTGAGTAGTATATACGTTAAACAGAAAAGCTAAGATTATTAAAAAAAGGAATTATCAATTTTGCATAAAACAGTCATTATTTTACCTTTTTTGTAATATTTTCATTTTTTTTAAAAACAAATCTTTATTTGGTTTGACTACCTCAATAATATGCTTTAATATTGTTGCTGCACTGGCAAACTGAAAATATGTTTTTTCAATATCTATATGGACATTTTGCACTTTTTTCGTCGTTATATTGTTGACTACACATTATCAGTTATTAGTTATTTTTGATATATTTGACTTTTGCTGATAAAAAAGAAAAGATAAATCGACTGAGGGATAGAGAAGAAGGGTTATTTATTAGGCTGCACATCATTTAAATGGCAGCAACCAAACAGAACTGATACTAAAATTATGATGAACAATAGAAAATTTTCACCGAAAGTAAAAGAGGTCATCTCACGTAGCCGTGATGTTGCAGTCCGTTTAGGGCATGACTACATCGGCACGGAACATTTACTTTTGGGCATTATTAAAGAACGCAAAAGCCTCTCGGTGAGAGTTTTGTCTTCTTTGGGCGTCGAGATTACTGACCTCCGCGAAACCGTAGAGGAAAGCATCCAACGTCGCCCCGCAGCACATACCGTACTAAATGTCGGTAATCTTCCGCTTAATAAACAAGCGGAAAAGGTGCTCAAAGTAACTTTTTTGGAAGCTAAAATGCTAAAATCGGACGAGATTGCTCCAGAGCATTTAATGCTATCCATTTTAAAACATAAGGAAAACATGGCTTCCAAAATATTGGCGCAGTTTGATGTCGACTATGACATGTACAAAGCCGAATTGGAATACGTACGGACCGAACAAGATTTTTCTTCAGGTATGAATCAACCATTAAGTGGTCCTGATGAACCTTTTGATGATGAGGAAGCAAGACGCGGCGGATATGGCGGCGGTGGCGGACAAGGTCAAGGAGGTAATCCAGGCGGTGGCGGTGCTCGTAAAGGCGCTGGTCAACCCAAATCAAGAACTCCGGTATTAGACAATTTCGGTAGAGATATTACGAAGCTCGCAGACGAAGGTCGTCTAGACCCAATCATCGGACGTGAGCAAGAAATCGAGCGTGTGAGTCAAATCCTCTCTCGTCGTAAAAAGAACAACCCGATTCTTATCGGTGAGCCAGGTGTGGGTAAAACGGCAATCGTCGAAGGTCTTGCACTCCGTATTCAGCAGAAAAAAGTAAGCCGTACTTTGTTCGGTAAGCGTTTGGTTATGTTGGATTTGGCGGCTTTGGTAGCTGGTACGAAATATCGTGGTCAGTTCGAAGAGCGTATGAAAGCAATCATGAATGAGTTGGAAAAAACGCGCGACGTTATCCTTTTCATTGATGAGATTCATACAATCGTAGGTGCAGGTGGTGCTACAGGTTCTTTGGATGCATCAAATATCTTTAAGCCAGCCTTAGCACGTGGTGAATTACAATGTATCGGTGCTTCGACTTTGGACGAATACCGTCAGCACATTGAAAAAGATGGTGCTTTAGACCGTCGTTTCCAAAAAGTATTGATTAATCCTCCGAGTCCGGAAGAGGCTGTCCATATCTTGGAAAACATCAAGGAAAAATACGAAGAGTTTCACAATGTTAGCTACACAATAGAAGCTATACAAAGTTGTGTCAAATTCTCTGACCGTTATATCACTGACCGCTTTTTGCCAGACAAGGCGATTGATGTCATGGATGAAGTAGGCGCACGCGTCCACCTCAAAAACATTCACGTCCCGAAACATATCGAGGAATTGGAGAAGCAAATTGAGGTCATCAAAGAAGATAAAAATTCAGCAGTTAAAAACCAACAGTACGAGCGTGCCGCAGATTTGCGAGACGATGAAAGTAAGTTGGTCAGACAGTTAGAATTTGCAAAAGTAGAGTGGGAGGAGCAGTCAAAAACGGCACGCTACCCAGTTACTGAAGAAGATATTGCGGAAGTTGTAGCTATGATGACAGGAATCCCTGTACAACGTGTAGCGACTAACGAAAGCAAAAAACTCGTCGGTATGGCAGATGACCTTAAGAAAGGTGTCATCGGTCAAGACGAGGCGATTAAGAAAATTGCGAAAGCTATCCAACGTAATCGTGTAGGATTGAAAGACCCAACGAAGCCGATTGGTTCGTTCATATTCTTAGGACCAACGGGTGTTGGTAAGACAGAGTTGGCGAAAGTATTGGCTCGACACGTATTTGACAGCGAAGATGCGCTTATCCGTATTGACATGTCAGAGTACATGGAAAAATTCTCTCTTAGCCGCTTGATTGGAGCGCCTCCGGGCTATGTAGGTTATGAAGAAGGTGGACAATTGACAGAGAAAGTACGTCGCAAGCCGTATTCTGTAATATTGTTAGATGAAATTGAAAAAGCACACCCAGATGTGTTCAACATCTTGCTACAAGTCTTAGACGACGGGCAATTGACGGACGGATTGGGGCGTAAGATTGACTTCAAGAACACCATGATTATCATGACTTCGAATATTGGAGTTAGACAATTGAAAGACTTCGGTTCTGGTGTTGGTTTCGCGACCAAAAACAGAAAAGAAAATTCAGCAGATGCAGGTAAAGCAGTCATTCAAAATGCACTGAAACGTACTTTTTCTCCTGAATTCTTAAATCGTATTGACGATGTTATCATCTTCAATAGCTTAGGACGCGAAGATATTTCTAAAATCATTGATATCACATTGACTGACCTATACAAACGTCTAAAAGACATGGGTTACGATTTGGAGTTGTCAGATGATGCGAAAGACTTCGTTGCTGAAAAAGGCTACGACCCACAATACGGTGCACGTCCGCTTAACCGCGCAGTACAGAAGTACATCGAAGACCCATTGGCAGAGTTCATCTTGAATGGTACGCCAGAAGAAGGTGCTGTCTTAGAGGCAGTTATGAATGAAGAAGAGGACGGGTTGAAGATTGTGTTGAAGAGTGGGGAGTTGAAGACTTCTTAGAAAAAATGGTATTGTTGGGTTAGCCTGACTTTGCTTTTAGATATTAAATCGTCCAATTTGGTTTTTCCAGGTTGGGCGATTTTTTGTAGGTAACGGTCATTTTAGTATTCAGAATACTGTGAGACTTTACTTTTCGTCGTTTAGATAAGCGGACGAAGTGCCCGTTACCTTTTTCTACTGTTACGTAAATTTGAAAAGGTATCGGGCACTGGTTTTAGATAATTTTGTGTGTAGAATATTTAGCACGCGGCTTTTGGCTGATTGAAGTGACCGATACCGTAGTTATGTGGTAACGGTCATTTTAGTATTCAGAATACTGTGAGACTTTCTTTTCGTCGTTTAGATAAGCAGACGAAATGCCCATTACCTTTTCTACTGTTACGTAAATTTGAAAAGGTATCGGGCACTGGTTTTAGATAATTTTGTGTGTAGAATATTTAGCACGCGGTTTTTAGCTGATTGAAGTGACCGATACCGTCGTTGTGTGGTAACGGTCATTTTAATTTCAGAATACTGTGAGACTTTCTTTTCGTCGTTTAGATAAGCAGACGAAATGCCCGTTACCTTTTCTACTGTTACGTAAATTTGAAAAGGTATCGGGCACTGATTTTTGTTTAGTTTACGGATTAACGATTGAGTATACTACTTTTATTTGATTGAAGTGACCGATATCATCGCGTTGAGTTTCCTCACAAAAGTTAACAGGCATTTTGAAAATGACTGTTAACGGAGGGCGTCGGGCAAATCTAAAGTGCTATTCTTATACTTTACCAAATTTGGATAAAGCCCTTTCCCGTTTTTATTCTCTTCATGAA
>CALDUB010000324.1 GCA_937923465.1 uncultured Saprospiraceae bacterium | reverse complement strand
ACACAAGTTTTCCACTGGTAAATGCCATCAATATTTCTGAAACTTTCTAAAGGACAATCATATACAAGGGGGATAATTTCTTTTTTTTGGTAATCAACTATACCGTATTTTCCAGCATTATTTCCCACTGAAACAATTTTTTTATACTGATAATTTTTGAAGTAAATGAAGTCCGATTTCTGCATATTTCCTTCTCTATCAAATTCATTTATTTTATCTTCACTTACGGCAATATAAATATTTTCTTCAAAAGGACTTTTGTACACCCCTTGATACTCGACAGGAATAATAATTCGCCCCTTCATATCAATCAATCCTTCCTTTTCGTCCATTCGAACCAGCATAAAATCTAAAAGAGGATAAGGAAGCGCATCATAAACAAAAGGTACAATAATCTCATTTTTCGAATTAATAATACCATATTTCTGATTTTTTTTAGCCCTCATTAATGGAGCTAATACACTTGGAAGTTCATCATATTCAAAAGGAATAAGTATTTTACTATCTTTTAAAAAACCATAAAAAATCTCGTCTTCCCTATCCATGATCGCGCTTGACCTTATCCTTACATTTGAGGCTTTAGCAATGGAAGATTCTTCACTAACAGATCCGTCATCTTGACAAAAACAGTTGATTGATAAAAAAAGGAAAAATAATAGGAATGATGATTTCAGTAACGTATTCATTTTAGATGTTTATTTTGACCGAATTAGAAGTTTAGACGAAAAATTTAAGTTTTGTTTTTCAAGAAGCACAAATATAGAAAAATAAGTCAGACAAGCTTTCTAAGAATAGCAAAGCCCACGTCCTCAAAAAAGAACGCGGGCTTTACAACTTTAAAATTCTACAACTCTCCCACTCTTACTTAGGCACAGAATTAGGATTCAATAAATCATAAAACTGGTCTAACTGAGGCATGATGATGATACGTGTACGACGGTTAGTCGAACGACCTTCAGGAGTATCATTTTCAGCTAAAGCATTGAATTCTCCACGACCCGCTGCAATTAAGCGATTAGGATTGATACCGTGGTTTGTCTGCAATACACGCACGACAGAAGTGGCACGTTTCACACTCAAATCCCAGTTATCAGTAATACAATCATTTTTCATAGGTACATTATCCGTATAGCCTTCCACCATAACGTCAAAACCAGGGCGTTCTTTGATGATTGTTGCGATTTTACCCAACACTTCATTTGCACGAGAAGTAATAGTAGAACTACCACTAGTGTACAACATTTTATCAGACAAGTTAATCATTACAACTGTTTTGTCAACTTTGATATTCACATCATCATCGTCAATACCGTCTTTTAGAGCACCTTTCAAATTAACTGCTAAAGCTAAGTTGATAGAGTCGGCTTTTGTTTTTGCAGCCTGCAGTAAGTTGATGTATTTATCTTTTCTCTCTAACTGAGAAAGTGTTTCTTTGATATTATCATTTGCAGATTGAGAAAGAACAGTCAAGTCTCCTACTTGAGTTAACTGCTTGTCTCTCAAGTTCTTAGCATCTGCTAACTGTGCACGCAAATCTGCCATTTGCTCTTCACGCAACTTTACAGTATTGTCTTTTGCTTTTGAGCGTTCTTCACATTGTCCAAGACGATTCATGTAATCACCTAAGTCTTTGTCACATTTTGACAAGTCCGCCTGCGCTTTTTCAAGGTCTGTCTGTACTTGTAAAAATTGTTTTTTGCTGACGCAAGAAGAAACGAGAAGTCCTACCATTAAGACAAGACAAAGTTGGATAGTTAGTTTCATTTAAATAAAATTAAAAGGGATTCTTCGCCCAATATTGGGATTTTGTTTTAGAAAATAGAAAACGGTATTTGTGCATCTAATATTTGAATATAACCCATTTATTATTCACAAATATTACATACTAAAAGACGTTTACAAGTGTTAAAATGTTCGTTTTGAAATGTAAATTTAGTCTATTTTTAGAAACAAATCGTAAAAAAAGAGGATGTGTCTGGAAACACATCCTCTTTTAGGTCATAAAAAAGGTCAATTCTAAAACACCCAACCCACCCGAAATGACAGACGTTTGTACCAGACATTGAATTCATCAGTAGAACCCCAACCCCAGTTACTCTTACTCGTAAAGTGCTGAAACTGGTAACCTGCATCTAAGAGTATATCCGCACGATTACGTGTCGCAATACGCAATCCTATACTTGGTCGCATCGACACTCCTCCTTTTTGTTGGGTAGCATTGTTACCAACACCAGATAATATAAGAGGCACTCCGTATCCCGCATCCATTGCGATAGTAGGACTGATTTTTCCTAAAGGTAAAAATCCGCGCGCTTGGACAAAGACATCTCCAAATATTTTATCGTACAACTGCAAACCAAATCCACCACCTAAAGAAGCATACTTATTGAATTGGTAACCTAAAGAATATTGAATTCCCGCCCCAAAAACTAAACGTTGCTCAAATTCAAAATCGCCCTGCGAACCAAACATAGTTTGCACATTGTAGCCTGTATAAAATCCCTTTGATTTAGAGTTACTTCCGTCTGCATTAAAAACGTAATTGCCTTTATCTGCCTTAATTCGCTTTACTTCACTCATGCTAATCTCGACAATAGAACCTCCTGCTATGCCGATTTTGACATAGTCATTGGGGGTTTGTTCAATGATAGTACCTCGTAAAGTTGAACCGTCTTTGAGATATACGATGTCTTTTGTTATAGAAAGCGGCGCCTTTTCTTGAGCAAAGGCAACCGTTTGCAATAGACTGATTATCAATACTATTAAGATATTTTTCATGTTGCTTTTTTGATATTAAAGTGTTGTGTGTAGCCCCCTAACCTCTACTCCACCAATATCCGACTAATCTCTTTTAACTTTCTCGGATTAGAGTAATCATACTGAAAGAAACCACCGTCGCCAATCATCAATAAAACATCACTCTCCCCGGGTACAGCAATCACATCATAAGCAGAAATATCTCTGATATGGTCAATTTTATTATTACCCAATTTTTTCGGGTCTTCGATGTCAAAAACCTTCAAACCATGTGTTCCTTCACATAAGAAAAGATTGTCGCCGTCAATGCTCAAACCATGTGGATTATCCATTTGGAAGGTCTTTTCTAGAGTTGGATTTGTGATAGTTGAGATATCAATTAGGTCTAATTGATTAACAAATCCTTGGCAAGCGTTACCGTCACGTAGTGTTACGTAAGCGAAATTATCTTTCACAAAAACAGGGTCACAAGCTCCTGCATGACTAAATTCGGATAAGAAAGTCGGTTGCTCAGGATTTTGATTATCCCAAATTTGCATGCCACTTGTACTACCAATGAAAAGTTTGTCTTCGTGAGGAATAATCGTCTCGATGCCCCAGCCTAGATTTACTGTACTAGCTAAACTTGGCGCATCTGGATTGCTTAAAGAGAATACTCTCATGTCGCTTTCCCCTACGGAGTAAAGATAATCTCCGACTAAAGTAAAACGTGCCATAGAACCACCTGTCCCACTACCGCCACCGCTACCACCGCCACTAGACTCGAGTATAAATGAATTAGTATCAAAGTTTTGGAAGAAAACACCGCCACGATTAACCATTGCATTACGTGTTTCACAGTCTAACATCTCGGTGATTGTTTCTGTTTCGTTATATACCCAAATCTGTCCGTCACCAGTTTCCCAACCAGGGGTAAACATCCCACTTTGACGTTCAATCATGCTTACATTATTGACATCTGATACGTCCAAAATGAAAAGCGTCGTGTAGCTATCTGCGTATAATCTACCGTCTTTAATCGCAATATCAGCATTCCCCTCGATATTGATAAAACCAATATTTTGTGGACTCGTCGGGTCTGTATTGTCAATGATGTGTACCCCTTCACGAAGTTCGTTGATAAAGATAAAATCGTTGTAGAAGTATATCTTTCCTGGCTTTTTCAATGCACGTGCTGCCTCATTTGAGACTTGCACATT
>CALDUB010000323.1 GCA_937923465.1 uncultured Saprospiraceae bacterium | reverse complement strand
CGTTACATTGGTTATGACAAGTTTAAGAAAAAAGCAGTTAAAGACATTCCAAAAGATGCAAAAGTTGTCGTTTATTGTTCCGTCGGATATCGCAGTGAGAAGATTGGAGAGAAATTGAAGAAGGAAGGCTTCTCTGATGTTTACAATTTATACGGAAGTATTTTTGAATGGGTGAATGCCGGAAATGAAGTAGAAAATGAAAAAGGAGAAAAAACAGACTCTGTTCATACTTACAATAAGAAATGGAGTCAGTGGGTCATTGAAGGACGCGCAGAAAAAGTATATTAGACTTGTTAGAAATGAATTTCCTTTCAACTAAGAAATTCGACAGAAACAGAGAAAATGAGCGACAGCAATAGAAGTAGATTAAATACAATACGCATTGTCTTTTTCGTGGCAGCAGGTATCCTGTTGTTGCGGGCTATGGATTTGCAGTTAATTGATGATACTTATAGTAATCGAGCAGCGGCGACGGCTGTTGATAAATATACTTTGTATCCTTCTCGCGGGCTCATTTATGACCGTAATGGAAAACTATTGACCAATAACAATCCCGTTTATGATGTCATGGTAACTTACAATCAGGTGGACGAAAAAATGGACACCTTGAAGTTGTGTAATTTACTAGGTTTAAAGAAAGAAGAGTTTGAAAAACGACTCAACAAAAATTTCCGCAGCGCACGTTACAGTAAGCGCAAACCTTTTGTTTTCCTAAGTACTATTTCCTCTCGTACTGCGGCGCACTTGCAAGAAAGCCTCTACGAATTCCCTGGTTTTTTCGTGCAGATACGTAACGTACGTGGCTACCCACATCGTAATGCCGCTCACGTCTTGGGATATATCCGAGAGGTCAACAGTAAGGAGGTGACGAGCAGTTATCGCCCTGGTGATTATATTGGAGGGAGTGGATTGGAATTGGAATATGAAGAGGAGTTGCGAGGAAAAAAAGGTGCGCGTTTTGTTTTGAAAGATAATTTAGGGCGTGAAGTTTCTTCTTATAAAGAAGGAAAAATAGATACCGCAGCCGTTTCTGGAAAAAACCTTTTGAGTTCTATTGATGTAGACTTACAGATATATGGAGAGAAGTTGATGCAAAATAAAACGGGTAGCATCGTTGCTATCGAACCTGCTACTGGCGAAATTCTTGCTTTTATCAGTGCCCCAACTTACAACCCTAATCTGATGACAATTAACCGTGAACGCGGAAAATATTATCAAGCATTATTAAGGGACTCTTTAAAGCCTTTATTCAATAGAGCGACGATGGCAAAGTACCCTCCTGGCTCTATTTTCAAGAGTGTCATTGGTCTTATTGGGATTCAATTAGGTGTCGTTAATCCCTATCAAGGTATGGGCTGCCCGGGTTACTACAAGTATAATAATGTCCGTGTCGGTTGTCGAAATCATCCTACACCAAGTAATATTGGTATTGCTCTAAAATACTCTTGTAACTCTTATTTCATTGATGCCTTTCGAGATATTGTTGATATAGAAAGTTTTTATTCTCCACAAGTTGGATTGGATACTTTCGACCATTATTTATATCGCTTTGGGTTGGGAAATAAATTAGGAATAGATTTTCCACAGGAGCAAAAAGGAAATGTACCTACGACAGCTTATTACGACAAAATTTATCCAAAGAACAAAGGAAGTTGGAAGTCACCAACTATCATGTCCGTTGGTATTGGTCAGGGAGAAATGGAAATGACAGGTATGCAAATGGCAAATTTGGCTGCGATTATAGCCAATCGAGGGTCTTATTACACGCCCCATTTAGCAAAGCAATTTATAGATAGTGATGTCTTAATTGATGAAAAATATAGGACGCGTAGATTTGTAGGCATTGACGCACAAAATTTTGAGCCAATCGTTGACGGAATGGAAAGTGTGGTCGCAACAGGAACAGGGCGTCGTGGACAGGTGACAGGTGTGCGTACTGCTGGAAAAACAGGAACAGTACAAAATCCTCATGGAGAAGACCACTCTACTTTTATTGCTTTCGCGCCAGTCGAAAGTCCTAAAATTGCTATTTCTGTTTATGTAGAAAACTCCGGTGGAGGTAGTCGATATGCTGCGCCAATCGCAGGCTTGATGATGGAGATGTATCTGAATGGAGAACTTTCAAAATCTCAAAAATACGTAGAAAAAACGATGCTGGAGGCGGACTTGAATGGGGAATAATTTTTTAACTCGGCTCATTCTTGAGCCGAGTTAAAAATCCTATACTATGAAGACTTACGCATTTTGCTTTTTGCGTGATAAGCTGCGCCAATAATACCAGCATCATTTCTCAATTCTGCTGCTTTTACATTCATTTTCACAGTTAGATACTCTCCATATTTTTCGAATTTCTTGCTGACTCCACCACCTAATAAAACTAAGTCAGGAGAGAACAAACGGTTAAGGCTTTTCAAATATTTATTGAGACGCTTTCCCCATTCTTCCCAAGACAAATCAAATTTCTTGCGCGCATTATTAGAAGCATAATGCTCTGCAACCATTCCTTCCAATTGGAAATGTCCCAATTCTGTATTAGGAACCAACTCCCCATCTAAAAACAACGCAGAACCAATACCAGAGCCAAGAGTAATCAAAAAGACAACACCGTCTTCTCCTTTTCCTGCACCAAATTTTACAGCAGCAATACCCGCAGCATCTGCATCATTTACAGCTACAACAGGACAATTAGTTGCCTTACTTAAAGTTTCTGAGATACTCGTTCCAATCCAAGATTCATCAATATTAGCTGCCGAATGTGCAACGCCTTTTTTGACAATCGCAGGAAAACCAACACCAATCAACCCGTCTTTCCAACCAATTTGTTTAGCGAGTTCTTTGACCGTTTTGGCAACAGCCTCAGGCGTTGCAGGTTGAGGAGTTTCTAGACGAATGCGTTCACTTATCATTTCCCCTTTCTCTGTGTCTACAATTGCTCCTTTTACGCCAGAGGCGCCAATATCGATTCCTAGTACTTTCATTTCTAAATATTGTGTCTTTTACTTTTGTTGGTTAGCAAGGAATCTCTAAAAGATACCTTACCCCTAGAGGGGATTTTTTCCAAGCATAAACTTACAATTTAAACTCAGAATTATTAATAGACGGGTAACCGCCAACTAGTGCTTCAAGTCATAAATACTTCACAACTATATTTGCTTATTTTTCCGTTATCCTGCGTTGTTCATCAGTCAAAGTATCAGTAATTATCCTTCTTCGCGCCTTGACTAACAAAAAAATAAGCTAACTATAGCTGTGAATTACTTACGACTTGAAGCACTAGTACTTTTATTTAATCACTCGGATTTTCATCCAAACATCTTCTTTTGGACGGTCTCCAGGCGCGGTCTTTACATCTGCAATTTTGTCAATCACATCCAAACCTTCGATAACTTGTCCAAAGACAGTATATTCTTGGTCAAGAAAAGGCGTCCCTCCTTGCGTTGCATAAACTTCACGTTGCTCTGGTGTATAACGAATACCTTTTTGAGCTTCCATCATCTCGATTTGCTGCTCACTAATAGGTTTTCCATCAACAATATAAAACTGAGAGCCAGAAGATTTCTTCTCTGGATTGTTTGTTCTTGCTGCCGATAATGCACCTTTAATATGCGCTAATGTATCTACAAATTCAGCAGGAATTTGATATCCTGGACCACCTGAACCCAAACGCGTCTTAGCATCTGCACCACGAGACTTAGGGTCACCACCTTGTATCATAAATCCATTAATCACACGGTGAAAAAGTAGGTCATTATAAAAACCTTCTTCCGCTAGTTTAATGAAATTATCACGATGTTTAGGCGTATCATCGTATAAATGTACAACCATAGTTCCAAAGTTCGTTTCGATTTCGACCAAACAACGTACTGGTGGTTCGATAAATACACGCTCTTCTTTGACTGTCTCTTTTTTGCCTTTTTTCGCTTTCAGAGTCACTAAATAATTACCAGACTCTGTGTATTCGTGAGCAGGACTTTCTTCACTTGAAAAATTTCCGTCGCCAAAATCCCACTCGTACATTTCTGCTTTCTCAGATTTGTTTTCAAATTTGATGCTAGCAGGAGCTGGATTTTCACTACCCGTGTAAACGAAGTTGGCAATGGGTTTGGCACAAGAAGCCAAAGTCAAGATGATAAATCCGAAAAGAATATTTTTCATTGAAGTATATTTTTACTTTTAAATTTCGTGTAAAATTTTATCCGAAATCACTTTTTTAGAGAGGTTGGTTATTGGTTATTAAGTTTGTACGAAGTCTTTAAATAGTAATTAGCCGTTGTTAAGAACTAATTTCTCTGATAATTGCTTAAGTAAGTGACACTCTCATAATAACCAATAACACAGTAACTAATAACTAATCCAAAATTCGCACCGCCATTTTCACATCCTCCACAGGACGTTCGCCTTTTCTCGCTAGATTAGCGATTTTATCTATCACCTCTAATCCTTCAACAACCTCTCCGTATACCGTATAATCCATGTCTAACATAGGTGCGCCACCTATAGTTTTGTACAACTCGCGCTGTGTTTCATTATAAGTAATACCCTTTTGTCTTTCAAGTCTATCTAATGCCGCGTCGGATTGAATTTTTCCATGTGTAATGTAGAATTGTGAGCCAGACGACCTTTTCTCTGGATTATTCGTTCGTGCTGCCGCTAAAGTTCCTTTGATGTGAGGAGAACCAATTTCGTGCGGGATTGTATAACCTGGTCCACCGCCACCTAGATTTTGTCCAGGCTTTGCATCACGAGAATCTGGGTCACCACCCTGAATCATAAATCCACTAACAATGCGGTGAAACAATAAGCTATCATAGAAATTCTCATTCGCTAGCTTGATAAAATTATCACGGTGTCCTGGTGTTTCATCGTAGAGAACAACCTTCATATCACCAAATTTTGTCTCAATGATAGCGTAAGTACGCGGGTCATTATTACAAGAAAAAATTGTCAATGCACAAAATGCTAAAAGGATAAAATGCTTCATTTTTGTTTACTTTTTTGTTCTAAAATGAATTTCAGAAAGAGTTTAATTAAGTCAAAGTTCAAAATTAATTCTCGAAACTATCGGAATAAACTATTCAAAATTAATCCTACTCCAACCCTCCATTCTCTTCCTCCAAATCTTTGAAATATTCAATTACTTTTTCTTTTAAAATAGTCTCTTGTTCTTTCACACCTTTAGTAGTAAAAGGAACGACCGTCTCGTAATGTGGCCAACCGTCCGCATCACGTCCCACAAATTTGTAATAGCCATCATAAGCCAACAAACGCGAAACCGCAATATGCATCAAGTCTTGTTTTTCTTCTTTCGTGAAATTTTCATCCCAACGTCCCAATTCTTGAATTCCAATTAAAAATAAAATAGCATTCAAATCAGGTAAAGTATCGCGCTCCATGGTATCTTTCACCAAGTGCCGCACGCGCAACCACTCAAAATCTAAATTCCACTCTTCCATTATATTTTTTAGTTGTCAGTTGGCAGTTACTAGTCATACATGACTTTAAAACTGTATTTGTAATAAAAAGAATGCAAAGGTAAAAATGTTTATAATATAGAAACAGAAGTATTCATCAAAATTTAATCACTCTTTGCAGTCGTCTGCCGTATATCGTCAAGCGTAGCGAACGTCTACCGTTTCCCTTATTCCTCCTGTATCATAGCAGGAATACTTTTCGCTTTCCAAGCTACAGGTAAAGTCGCCAACATTCCTACAAAAATCACCAATATCGCCACTGCTATCAAATCTGTCCAACGTAAACTAATCGGATAAGACTGCACCACCAAACCTGCATCTAAAGGCACAATTCCATATGCTTTTTGTAAGACATATAATGTCAGTGCCAACACCGTACCGATAATTAATCCTAAAACAGAAAGTAGCAATCCTTCATTCAAAAATATGTTACGAACAGTGTTATCTGTCGCGCCCATTGACTTTAGGATAGCAATATCTTTTTTCTTTTCCATGACTATCATCCACAACGAACCAATCAAGTTAAATGCAACTAAAATCAAGGTTAATCCTACAATAGCAAAGCCCAGCCATTTTTCGATATTCATTAATTTCAAGAACTCTGCGTCTTGTTGATAGCGGTCTTCGACCAAAAACTCTTCTCCTAAAATGGCTTGAATTTGAGGAATAACTTGACCGACAGATTGGTTTGATTTCAAGCTAATTTCGAGCGAACTCAACTCATTATCGTAGTTCATCAAGTCACGCGCAAGTTCTAAGGAAGAGAATATATATTGCTGATCAAACTCTGCTTGCACCGAAAATGTACCCGCAGGATAAGCATATTTTGTACGGAAAGCATTGTTTATACTTACACTTTTTTTAGTATTACGTTTCGCCATATAAATTGTCACGGGAGTCAGGTAATCCTCTACTGCCGTTGATAATTTATTGCGCATTCCAACTCCTAAAACTGCCAGATTTCGTTCTTCATCTTTCAATCTAAATTCTCCCTCTCTAATCATCGTATCAATCCCCGTCACTTCATTAAAATTATCACTGACACCTTTTAGTATCCCAAAATCTTGAGCGCCTTTATATTCAAAAAACGCAACCTCTTCTAAGGTTTGCGCCACTTTATCTACTCCTAATAGATTTTCGATTTGCGCAATTTTTGTACTGTCTGCTTCAAATACTTTTCCCGCTTTCGCCGTTACCTTTACTTCAGGATTAAAATTACTGACCAATCCCAAAATCAAATCCTCAAATCCATTAAAAACGGACAAGACAATAATCAAGGCTGCCGTCCCAATAGTCAACCCAAATACAGAAATACCAGTGATGATATTAATCGCATTTGTTGATTTCTTGGCAAACAAATATCGTCTTGCTATTTTTAAAGGTAAATTCATTTTTACGGTGGACAGTTAACGGCGGACAGTTGACGGTGCTTACGTCTCTGTACCTCCTTAAATTTAATTGAAGGGCGAAAATAGAGAAAATCTGGGCGGTTTCGACGAACTATTTGAACTTTTAAGCGATTAAATTAGAAATAACACTTTATAAAAAATAATATTGCGTGTGATTAGTTGAATATACAACGCAACGGCAAATTACAAATAACCAACTAACATTTTCCAGAATCAACAACTACCATGAAATTTATCAAAAGATTTCTCCTTATCATTTTCACTTCTCTCCTCTGTTTGGTCGCAGTTGGATTTATCTTGGCGTATTTCTACGAGGATGAAATAGGGGCGAAAGTAGTTAAGGAATTAGGTAAAGAATTACAAGTAGACCTGAAGGTCAAGAATGTAAAATTATCTGTATTCTCAGGTTTTCCAGATGCCAGTATTAACTTAGATGATGTACTGTTAGAGGACACCAATAAAAAAGAACTACTGAAGGCCGAGAGAGTCAGTTTCCGCTTTGGCTTATTGAGTCTTTTTAGTGATAATATTAAAGTACATAAAGTCGGCGTAGAAAATGGCGCACTCAGTCTACATATAAATAGACGTGGAAATGGCAATTTTGATATCCTAAAGCCAACCAAAGTAAAAAAAGAGCCTGTAGATGCTAGTTTTGCTATATCTCTAGACGAAGCTGAATTAAAAAATATCATGCTCCGCTATCAAGATGACCGCAGCAAGCAAAAGATTAAAACCTTAGTCAATGACGCCGCTTTTTCAGGGGAGTTTTCTGATACTGAATTCTCTGTAGTTAGCAATTCAAATCTATTTTTACATTACTTACGCAACGAAGGCGAAGACTATTTAAAAAACAGAAAAGTCGCTTACACTGCCAAGGTAGATGTGAATATGGAGACTGGGACTTATGACTTTAAACGTGTCAGTTTAAAAGTAAATGAGAATGAATTTATCGTAGACGGTCATTTAGAAGTACAAGATGCACTAACTAAAGTTGATGTTTTATTAACTAGTGATGATGCGAGTTTAGAATCTGTTATTCAACTAATGCCAGAGGAATATCTAGATTATTTTAACGATTTTTCTAGTAGAGGGGAGTTTGATTTTGAGCTTTGGGTGAAAGGAAATTATAGCGACAAAGAGCAGCCCGGAATGGAAGCGAAGTTTGGTTTGAAAAACGGAGAAATCCGTAGTAAGAAACTACACGACCCCTTGCGCGATGTATCTTTTGAAGCAAAATTCACCAATGGTCAGTACAGAAATAATAAAACATCTGTCTTCGAAATCAATGAATTTAAAGGGCTTTTTGCACGAAAACCAGTAACCCTAGATTTCATGGTTTTCAATTTTGACCAACCACAAATTGATTTTAAACTCAATGGTACTTTGCCTTTGGAGTCCATTTATGGTCTGATAGACTCTCCGATGATAACTGGTGGTAGCGGTGAAATACGCGTGCGTGACTTAAAAATAGACGGAAAATTAGCCGATATGCAAAGTATGTCAGGCATCAAAAAAGTAAAAGCGACGGGTTCTGCCATATTTGAGGATGCAGCTTTAGTTATTAAAAAGAATATCGTTAGCGTAGAAGAAGGCACCGTCAAATTGGACGGTAATACTTTTATATTAGAAAAGGTACAGGTGACTGGCGCAGAAAGTGCCGTACAATTAGATGGTACTTTTTTCAACCTCTTACCCGTCCTATTTTCTGACCAAGCAAATACCAAAAGAGCAGAGTTAGAGTTTGACGCGAAGTTAAAAGCGGCAAAACTAGACATTGGAAAACTCATCGCTTTGACTGAAGCAGAAGCCGTTCCAGCTTCTTATTCTAATGAAGACAAGCGTCTAGCCGTAAATGATAGTTTGCAAGCAAAGGGAGTCGTGCAGCGAGAGCGTTTCACGAGTCTTTTAAAGGGGAAATTTGAGGCAAACATCGGAGAGTTCATTTATGATAAAATCACAGGAGAAGATTTCGTGGGTCGTTTAGATTTTGATAATAATCAAATGACGGTCAAAGGTCGGACAGATGCGATGGAAGGCGTTTTGGACTTAGACGGGGTTATCTTTTTTGTCAATAAGCCTTATCTAAAGGCCAAGCTCATCTGTAATGATGTCAATCTAAAAGAATTCTTTAGACAGACTGGAAATTTTGGACAGGATATTTTAATTGATAAGAATCTAGACGGAAAAATTAATTCAAAAATGGTCATTCAAGCCTACTTTGACCAAGAGAATAACTTTCAATCTGAAAAGTTACGGGTTCTCGCAGGCATCGGTATTAAGGACGGATACTTAAAAGATTTCAAGATGTTAGAGTCTTTTTCTGACTTCGTAAAAATCGAAGATTTGCGTAATATTAAGTTTACGGACTTAAAAAATTGGCTAGAGATTCGCAATGGAAAAATCTTTATGCCTTCGATGTTCATTCAAAGTAATGCACTTAATCTCGAGTTGAGTGGCGAGTACACTTTTGAAAATGATTTAGATTTCAATATCAAGGTAAACGCAGGACAGATACTCATCAATTCTTTCAAAAAGCACAATAAAAAACTTAAACCACAAGCGGCTAAAAAAGACGGATTTTTCAACTTATACTACAAGGTTTTCGGGAATGTAGATGATATAGATTACGAAATGAACAAGCGCGAAGTCAAACAAGATATGGCACGCAGCGAACACCGCCGCAGTGAAATTCGAGTGGCTTTACGCAAAGAATTTGGTAATTTAAATCTCTTTGAGGAACCAAAAGATTGGCAAGATGAGGGGGAACCTGAAAAACAGAGAGAAGGACTGAGCACACCTACAAAAAAAGTGAGTGTGACGGAAGAGGAAGAACCTGAATATCTTGAAGGTTTTTAAATAATAAAGCCCGATGATTTAACAATCATCGGGCTTTATTTTATATTAAAATATAGAAAAAGTAAATTTTATTTCCAATACATAAGATTCTAATGTATCTTTGCATTATGTATTCAAAAGAACTATTAAAAGGCACATTGAAAACCATTGTACTACAACTACTTTCTGATAATGGTAGAATGTATGGTTATGAGATTACACAACGTGTAAAGGAACTGTCAGAAGGAGAACTGAAACTGACGGAAGGCGCACTATATCCAACACTCCACAAGTTAGAAGCAGACGGATTTCTTTCTACCGAAAAAGTAAAAGTAGGCGGTCGAATGCGTAAATATTACCGCTTGACCCCCGTGGGACGTACCGATGCATTTCGCAAAACGAATGAATTTCGCAGTTTCACAGCTATGATGGAAAAAGTATTGAATATCAAACCCCGCCTAACATAATGGAATTAACAGAATCACAAACGGCACTCATTGCCGAAAAAATAAACGAAGCGGGACTAAAATATTATCCGCTAAAAGAGGAATTACTAGACCACCTCTGCTCTGCTACCGAAGAAAAGATGACGGAAGGCGTGAGCTTTCCTGAAGCGCTAGAAACGCTTTCGGAATTATTCAAAGAAGATGAAATGAAAGTCATGGAGAAGGAAACACTTTCTCTGCTTAATTCAAAATCAGAATTCATGAAAAAGCTTTCATTATTAACACTACTCGTTGTGTTGCTCACATTTACGGTGACTTGGGCGACTAAAAGTTCAGAAAAAGCAATTCCACCAACTGACCCGCCAAGTATTTTGCCCATTGCAGAATACTTTAGTACGTCCCCATTTGGTAAACGAATGCATCCTGTTCATAAAGTGGAAAGAATGCACACAGGAATAGATTTCAGGGCGTCAATGGGAACTCCTGTTCTAGCAACTTCGGATGGAAAAATTGTCAAAGTCCAGCGCATTAGAACTGGTTACGGAAACAAGATTGTTATCGAGCATGACTCCATTTACAAAAGTCTCTATGGACATCTTTCTCAAGTCAATGTAGAAGTTGGGCAGATAGTAAAAAAGGGAGATATCATAGGAGAAGTTGGAAGTAGTGGAGCCGCTACTGCACCACATTTACACTACGAAGTAATCGAAAACGGTAGGAAAGTCAACCCGGAGGGCTTTATTTCTCTCCGTACTGAGTAAAGAATTATTTCATCTTCTTTGAGTCTGCTTCGTTATTTACGAAGCGGACTTTTTAAGTATCACGTCCGTTCCACGGCGTGAATTCGTATGATAGTCACGGCGTGGAACAACCGTGATACTTTGAGGACGTGAAAGTCCTAAAAGTATACTATTTTTGTGCTCATAAATCACATTAGAGTCCGAAACGGGAGTTTCGGGATACAGTAAACGTTAGCACATGCACACTAGAAATATCATCGCCGCCATCCTTCTTGTCATCTCATTAATCTGCCTTGTACCAGGTTTGATGCAACCCATTCTTAGTTTAAAAATCGGCGCGGCACTTCCCTTAGTCGGCACATTAACTTTACACGAAAGTTCGCAAAGCATTCTCAAAACAATTGAGACTTTAAACGAAAACAACAACGCCCTTGTCGCTTTCTTAATCCTACTTTTCAGTATTATTGTTCCTCTTTTCAAAGCGGTCTCCTTACTATCTGTTTTACTCATAAAAAAGTTACGCAATCACTCTCGCCTTCATAAGTTCATTGCACTCATTAGTAAATGGTCAATGGCAGATGTCTTTGTCGTTGGTGTCTTTATTGCCTTCCTTTCGTCTCAATCAAACGAAGCTTTAGAAGCTAAATTAGGAACAGGTTTTTACTGGTTTTTAGCCTATTGTTTGATTTCTATCGCAGCATCACAGGTAATGACTACCGAAAAAGCATAATTACAGACCAATAAAATCTTCATTTTCTAAACAGAATCGATAGTTTTCGCATTTCATTCTTATTGAGAGACAACCTCTCAAAATAAGAACTTATCTTTGCACCGTAATGAGCGGTATTCTCATTATCTAAGAATGACCAATGTCTGAAAAAATTATGAACCAACGTTTGCCCAAAATTGATATTGACCCAACTGCTGCCGAGCGCAAAGCAGACCATATCTTATTGGCTTTCCAATCGCAAGTAGCACAAGGGCAATTGGACAATCGTTTTTATTACGAACCCCTTTTAGCTGCTCATCCTGAGCGCGGTAGTTTTCCTGAAATGCAATTTTTGGGCAAGACTTCTCGTGTCCCAATGTGGGTAAGTAGTATGACTGGCGGTACAGAAATGGCAAACCGCATCAATTATAATTTGGCGCGTGCTTGTGGCGAATTTGGATTCGGTATGGGCTTGGGTTCTTGTCGTTCGCTTTTGTATAGTGATGAAAGATTGAGTGATTTTGCAGTGCGTAAGGTCATTGGACACGATGTGCCACTTTATGCAAATTTGGGTGTTGCACAATTAGAAGAATTGATTGATGCAGGCGATTTGTTTTTATTAAATGAGTTAGTTGACAAATTAGAAGCAGACGGTTTAATCATTCATGTCAATCCACTTCAAGAATGGCTACAACCAGAAGGTGACCGTTTCAAACGTCCTCCTTTAGAGACAATTTTGGCAGTTTTGGAGAAATTTTCTTTTCCTGTAATTGTCAAAGAAGTTGGTCAAGGTTTTGGTTATCAGAGTTTGAAAGCTTTGTTTCAATTGCCATTAGCAGCCGTAGATTTTGCAGCAAACGGAGGAACAAATTTCGCAAAATTAGAGCTTTTGCGTAGCGACAAAACAAGACAAGAAATTTATGGTCAATTAGCCAATGTCGGTCACAGCGCCACAGAAATGGTAAATATGACCAACGAAATCTTAGCAGATTTGGGTGATAAAGCTCAATGCAAACAAGTCATCATTTCAGGTGGTGTCAAGACATTTCTAGACGGTTATTATTTAACCGAAAAGCTAAATACAACATGTGTGTATGGACAAGCATCCAGCTTTTTACACCATGCGAGAGGAGAGTATCAAGAGTTGAAGGATTTTGTGGACAGCCAAGTACAAGGCTTAGAATTAGCGAAAGCTTTTCTGACAGTTAAGTAGTTTTCCTTGACAACTATCAACAGACAACAAAACAGGATGAGCAATAAAACAGTATCGGGATTCAGTAAATTATCCAAGCGGGATAAGATAAAATGGGTTGTGAAGAATTTCTTCAAAGACCCTGAAACTGTGATGCACGAAATGATAGGTTTTTGGCACAAGGACGAAGAACAACAGCGCGTTATTGACGGTTTTAGTGAAAATACGATTAGTAATTTTGTGATGCCTTATGGCGTTGCTCCGAACTTTGTTATCAATGATAAGGAGTACACTATTCCTATGGTAATTGAGGAGAGTTCGGTTGTAGCAGCAGCAGCGGCAGCAGCAAAATTTTGGATGAAAAGAGGCGGTTTTAAAGCAGAAGTAATTGCCACTAAAAAAGTAGGACAAGTTCACTTTTCATGGAATGGTGATGTAGCAAAATTGCGTGCTAACTTTGCTGCTATCAAAGAGCAACTCCACGCAGATTGTGCAGACTTGACAAACAATATGAGAAAACGCGGCGGCGGTATTCTCGATATTGAATTGCTAAACATGACAGCACTCGAAGCCGATTATTATCAGCTTCGTTGCACCTTCGAGACCTGTGATAGTATGGGCGCGAATTTTATTAATTCTGTCTTAGAACGCATGGGACAATCCCTACAAAGCTTTGCAGCGACGCACTCTGCTTTTGCGGATAACGAAAGAGATTTAACGATTGTCATGGCGATTCTATCCAACTTCACGCCTGACTGTATTGTTCGTGCTTCGGTTGAGTGTAAAGTGGCAGATTTGGGGACTTTCCCAAATAATATGAATGCGGAGACCTTCGCAGAAAAATTTAGCAAAGCAGTACGTATTGCCTACATCGACCCTTATCGCGCGACGACACACAACAAAGGAATTTATAATGGTGTTGACTCTGTAGTCTTAGCAACAGGAAATGATTTTCGTGCGATAGAAGCTTGTGGACATACCTACGCTTCTCGCGACGGA
>CALDUB010000322.1 GCA_937923465.1 uncultured Saprospiraceae bacterium | reverse complement strand
TCCTTCTGCTCTCTAACCAACAACCACAACGCAGCCGAAATTCCCAAACAACCCGCAGAAATCCAAAAAATCATACTCTTATCTCCCTGACTTTCGATAAATCCACCCAATCCAGACGAAATCAACTGCGGAATTACCACTGACAGGTTAAATAAACCCATAAAGAGTCCCATTCGCTTTTGATTCACTACTTCTGACATAATCGCAAAAGGTAAGCTCACTACAGCTGCCCAACCAATACCAACTACCGCCATTAGGATAAAAAGTGACATCGTTGTATTTCCGAAAAAAGCTAATAAAGCATAACCGACCGCCATGATAGCAATACTGATAGTATGTGTCCGTACGCGTCCGATTTTGTTCGCGATTGGTTGTAGAACAAAGGCAGGCAAAAGAAAACCTACCGTATTCAAAATGGCAAAGGCAATACCGATATTAAAACCAATCTCGTCCCCTACTCCATTTGGTAAGTCTGCGCCCGCTTCATATCCCAAAACGACTTCTTTGATATAGAAAAAGATGTAAACAAACATCGTTTGTACTCCAATCCAAGTGAAAGCATGTGCACCACAAATCTTTAAAAACTCAGGTATATCTGTTTCGTTTGTAGAAGCATTCGTCGCTTTCTCTTCTGCCGTTGCTTCTAATACGCGTGGTTCTTTGATAAACAAGACAGGAAAAATCGCAGCAATTAAAACGAATATGGCACCAACCCAAATCAAAGTCATATTTCCAAAAAATGCCCCAATCAAGTACGCCAAAACTCCAAAAAATCCCGAAATCGTCTGCATCCAAGTAAAGCCATTCGTCCGTTCTTCGCCCTCTGGCGTTACATCTGCAATGATAGCTCGGGCAGGATTATAGCTCACATTTATCGCCAAATCTAAAGTCAGTGCAACTGTAATCGCCACACCTACCAAACTCCCCAATCCTATCGTTTCCTGTATCACATCCATATTCGGCAAAGCCAATATCATCGCTGCGGCAATCGCTCCACCGATAACGATAAACGGGCGGCGACGACCTCCCATAAACCACACATTGTCACTAATAATTCCTACCAAAACTTGTCCGATGATGCCCGCCATTGGACCAGACGCCCATATCAGTCCAACATCTCCCTCATTCAGTCCATATTTTGTATTTAAAATCCATGAAAGGGCTGAAATTTGGACACAAAGGGCGAAGCCCATTGCAGTAGAAGGCATTGCGAGTAATGCATAAAATGCTTTGGTGAATTTTGTATTTGACATGTCTGTGTTCGTTTTGTTTTTTCGTTTAATAGAAGGATAAAATTCAATTATTTTGACAGTGCATAGGTATCGGTCACTTTATTCAAATCAATGATGTCGATTGAAGAATTCGACCAAACCTCAACAAAAATTAGTGCCCGATACCTTTTCAGGGCTAAAAAAAGGTATCGGGCACTAATTTTTGTTTGTTTTTTTGCTAAAATTTGATTTTGCAACTCTTTTTTAACAGAAGTGACCGATACCGACCTGAGTAGTTACAAATTCAATTATTTTGACAGTGCATAAACATAAATTTTGGTTCCATTTCCGACAACAACCTCCGTCTTTCCGTCGTCTAACAAATCAGCTAATGTAAAGGGCGTTGTTCCGCCTAATGGAAAGTTTGAATGTGCTTCGCCTGTGTTTAAAATCAGGTTGATTTCTGCCGATTTTTCATTGACAACACCTATTCCTTCACCCGAGTTAAAAATGTCACTCGGTGCTTTTTCAAAAGTGATATTTTTTACTTTTTTAAATTCCTTCCCTTCATAAGTCCAAGTAGATAACTCTTTGTTATTCAATATGATATAATCCTTTCGACTATCTCCTACTACGTCTTTAAAGAGTAATTTTGGCTTTTGCTTTTCGCCAATTTTGACATTGAGAGAAAAGCTCTCGCCTTCTGTATTGATGACTGTCAGTCGACCGTTTTCAGCTAGGGCTATAATGCGCGTCATATCGGGATGTGTATCGTGGGCAGGCGCCGTAACATAGCCGTCTCTTATCTTGATTGGATGCGGAAATCGGTCTTCGCCATTACGTTGAAATGCTTCTAAAATGCCTTTATCACTCATCCCAAAAATAAAATCTTTTTCGGCAGTATTGAAGTGTTGCAATGGTTCATAAAATTTGCCTCTTTTGCGTAATGGACTCCAACCAGTTAACGGTTCGCCAGCCAAACTAAAACCATAGATATTCTTGTTTTTAGAAGCGACAAATAAAGAATACTCTTCGTTATTGTCAAAATCTATGACCAAGACACCATTTGTCATTTTTGACTTGACTTCTAGTGGTGTCTGTGCTTCTTTCCCGTCGAAATTATAGAGATAAATCGCCTCTTCAGTATTAAAGAGGAGTTGTGTTTGCTGATTTTTAGAAATTGGAATAATTTCAGATAAAATTGGGCTGTCAAAAGTAGCTGTCCATAATTTCTCTCCCGTTTTATCTAAACAATGTAAGGTATTGTTTTCTGTTTTTATCAGTATCCGTTTTTCATTGGAAGCAGCATCAGTAATAACATTGGGTTGGTCGAATATTTTACTGCTCAATTCTTTTTTCCAAATGACCTCTGCGTTACTTTGTGTTGGTAAACTTGTATTCGAATCTACTTTGTCGCCTGGCAAACGGTAAATCTCTCCACCAACCAAACTTCTCTGTCCCTGTGGATATAATCCCAAAGAAAGTGGTCCAAACTGTGTGTAAATTTGACTTGTTTTCGCAAATTCTGCTCGATGTTCTGGACGCATGTATTCTTGTAAAACAAAAGACAACTTACTGAAATTCAGAGAGAAATGAACTTTTCTATCGTCAGGTTGAGATTGCTGAATGCGTAAAAATGGAATATTATTTCCTAAAGTTTTTCCTGCTAAATATTTGTCTAACCAAATCTCTAATGCTTGTTTTGAATTACAAAAAACAACAAAATCGTCTAAAACCGTGTAGTAAGGATTTTTGATAGGATTGAGTCTTTTTCCAAAAACGGGCATCAATACATCGTCTGCCAAAAGCTGTTCGATATGGAACATCTGATAGTCGTAACTTTCTAACTTTCCCATTGCCGTTCCGAGTTCACCTAATAGTTTTTCGGAAAGGGCAGTATCTGTACTTTTTACTACGAGAAACTTTTCAGCTGATTTTTTTGCGCCGAAGGGTTCGAGATTTGCGTAGGCGATTTCACCACTCACCCACGGCTGAAAGTATTGTTGAAACTCAGAAGAAAACTTACCAATCAAAGGCGCTTCCATCCATGTCAGAACTGCCAGATTATCAGGTAGTATTTTAAAGATATTACCGTCTTGAATGCTATTGAGATGACTGAGAAATTTTAACTCACCAGTGACTGCACCGCCGAGTCTGTATCCTGTTTCAGTGGGAACTAAGCCTAATTTCAGCCAGTTTACCCAGTTTCCAAAATTGGCAATATCATCCGCCTTTTTCAAACCTAAATAAGAAGCAAATTGATGTGGTACATTTTTGAAATTAATATAAATATAAGCCGCGGCATCGGGCACTTCGGTACGTTCTACTCGTCTAAAATACTTCTCGCCGCGTAGGCTTCCCCAATAGTCTTTTAACTGTGTGACGGACTCTTCTACCATGTAAGATTCCTCTGCAAAAATCAATAAATTACGAAAACGCGTGATATTAAACGACTCATTATCAGACACTTGGATAGAATATATTAGATGTCCATGAAAATCTATTTCTCGAACAGTCTCTGGCTTAAGTTTTGCGATTGCCTCTTTTAATTTAAAACCAGCCACACGTTTTTTCACGTACAAAAAGTCTAAATCTGGCGCCCGCAAGGCTGCCAATAATTGACCTTCTTTTTGTGAAGGAAAAGTATTTGCGAATAAGGAAAATTGTTTTTGGATTTGCTGCGTTTCTAGGATATTTCCGTCGTTCTCTAAGATGTTATCAATCTCATATGTATTTTCAAACTGAAGCATGACAGCAGTGCTATTTGGTACTGCTTCGTGCAAACGAACGGGCAAAAATGGTAAGCGAATAAACTGGAAAAGGACGGTGCCTAAACCTAGTATTAAAAGAACAAAAATAAGACGACGAAGACGGCGATTTTTCAATGGTTGTAATCGATTTGGTATGTGTTTGTACTTAATTAAGATGCTAAAGTAACGATAAAAAATCAACTTTCTCTACCAAAATCTCAATCAATTCCTTCTGATAATACTTAAATCTATCTGGGATGTGCAAAACAACGATTTTGCCGAATGGCTTTCCGCGCGCGATGTCTAATACTTTCTTGCGATGTTTGGACTCCATGACGTAAATGGTGTCTGCCCATTGTAGCATTTCATTATCGACATAATTTGTGCCTTCTTGGTGGCAGATTTTGGCGTTTGTGCCTGCGGAATCAAAGTTGTGGTTGGGATACTTTTCGGAGAAATAATCTTCGGCGGTTTTTGACCTTTGGATGTTGGCGGAACAGATGAAGAGAATGTTCATTTTTTTAAATATGAAATATGAAATATGAAAATTATTGGGTTTCTTTGGATTAAGTAACGCGAAAAAAATAGATTCAGAATTTTGACAAGATGTTCAGTCCTTCCCGAAAGTATTCGGGACAAGCTATTTTGCACTTTGAAAAGCCTGAAAATATCAACACTTCTGCGGTTTTCAGAGCCCAAACTCAGAACGAAATCTCTTTCCCAAAATTCTGAATCTATTTCTACCGCGTTACTAAAGAAATTTTAGTAATAAAAGTTACAAATTTCATCCAAGTCAGAACGGTCGTACTTCGTAATTCGTACCTCGTAAATCATCAAACCACTTCTTCCATACTTTGCATTTCATACAATTCTGCATAGTATCCGCCTTTTTCTAATAATTCTTCATGCGTTCCTGTTGCTGAAATGATGCCGTCTTCTAAGACGATTATCTTATCAAAATCTAAGAGGGAGTAAACACGGTGTGTGATGATTATTGCCGTCTTATCCGCTAATGTACTGTCTAAATAGCTCAAAATGCGCTTTTCAGTTTTTGTATCAACAGCAGAAAGACTATCATCTAAGATGACAATATCTGGTTCTTTTATCAAAGCGCGGGCTATAGAAACGCGTTGTTTTTGCCCTCCTGAAAGTGTCACGCCACGCTCTCCTACTAAGGTATCAAAACCTTCGCTGAGCCCCTTAATATCTTCGTAAACTGAGGCATATTTTGTGAATTGCTCTATCTGTTCCTGAGTGGCATTGGGTTGTCCAAAAGCGACGTTTGCAGAAATAGTATCAGAGTATAAAAAGACATCTTGAGGAACGTATCCAATGCGCTTGCGAAGTTGATTTAAGTCGCGGTCCTGTACTTTTACACCATCCACTTTGACCGTACCCGAGGTCGGGTCGTACATGCGTATCAGCAAATCAGCAATTGTCGTTTTACCAGAACCAGTCCGTCCGATAATCGCCATTTTCTGTCCTGCTTTCAAATCAAAACTAACACTCTTTAATGCTTCAATGCCTGTATCTGGATAGACAAAATTGACATTCTCAAACTCAATATCTCCACGTAACTTTTCGGTTTCAACCGCGCCTTCTGGGCTGATAATTGTCGGCACTCTATCCAAAAATTCATTGATACGTTTTTGGGAAGCTGCGGCTTGTTGTATGACAGAAGTTACCCAACCAATCGCCGTTGCGGGCCAAGTTAACATGCTGACGTAGATGACAAATTCCGCGATATTTCCCGCCGTAATCTGACCACTCACCACTTGTAATCCTCCCACATAAACCGTCACTATTGTACTCACTCCTATCAATAAAATCATGATTGGGTGAAAAAGTGCTTCTACACGCGCTAGATTCAGCGCTTTCTGCTTATAGTCTTCACTCTCCGCAGCAAAATGATTACCGACAAATTTCTCTTGTACGTAACTTTTAATCACTCGAATACCGCTGTATGACTCCTGTGCGGTGCTATTCAATGAAGCTAATTGCTCTTGAATTTTAGTTGAACGCTTGTTTATTAAACGACTCACATAGTAAATAGAAATTGCTAAAATAGGAAGAGGCGCTAAACTGTAAAAAGTTAATTCAGGACTAACTTTTAACATGGAATAAATAACAAACACGAAAAGAGAAACGAGATTGATACCATATAAAAGCGCAGGTCCGAGGTACATTCTAACTTTAGAAACATCCTCCGTGATACGCGACATGAGGTCACCAGTATTGTTTCTTTTATAAAAGGCAAGGTCTAATTTTTCATACTGTCCAAAAATGGCTTTCCGCAAATCATACTCAATCAAACGCGACATCACGATGATAGTCTGGCGCATGAAATACATAAAAAGCCCCATTAAAAATGCCAAAACGAGCACCAAAGCACCAAAAAGTAAAAGAACTTTACCCAATTGAGCAAAAAAGTCTGCTTGCATTTCGAAGCCGTCATATAGACGATACAATTGTACGTTTTCAATGACTAGGTCTAATGCTTCCCGAATTAACTGAGGCTGAAGCACCCGAAAATAGTTAGAACCCGCCACGAAAATAATACCCAAAAAGAAGTGCTTTGAGTATTTGAGAAAGTATTTATTTAGCGCGGCGAGATGCTTCATATAGTTTTTTAGTTAGAAATTGTTAGGCTGTCCTTTCGTAGATATTATGCGTTGATACAAAGGTAGCTTATATAACTTTTGAGGGCGGTTTTTGTTTTGCTTTTAGAGATTAAATATTTTCAAACGGACTGAAATAGAATTGGTCAACGAAATCTCTAAAATCAGAAAATTGTAGTAATAATAACTCTAACACGAAAATTGCCCCTCCAGCATATAAAATGACTTTACCGATTTTGCGTGTAGACTCATCGTACACAAAATACTTTTGTCCGACCATATCAGTCGCTTTGCCAAATGCATAATAATAAGCCATTCCGATACCAGCCATTAAAAGGAACAAATTGAGTATTAACCCAAACGCGACACCAAAAGCATATAAAGCCATACTCAAACGATTACCTCGTTCTCCTTTACGGATTTCTTCTAAGCGCGCTTGTTTCTTGGCTTTTATAGCCTCAGTCGATATTTCTACTCCCCTTTCACGTAAAAGAATACGCGCAATCGCTGCATCTTCAGGTGTCCAGTTTTCTGGTTTTTCAAAAATAGCTCTCAATTCCTCCGTTTCAAATTCATTGAGATAATGGTCCGCATAATCCGCGTACTCGCCCCTTCCTATTTCATAAGCTATAAGTCCATTTACCTTTTGAAAATCTTCATTCTTTATCTTTAAAACAGCTTTTGGAATAAAACCGTTCCCAACTATCGCTTTATCGATAACGGTGTCTGATGTTTCTAAGGAATGCTCGATGTTGTTGGCATCTAGCAATTCGACGAAAGCATTGGCTTCTCCTAAATTGAGGAAGTCCCGGTAAAATTCAAAGGTGTTTTCTGTCTGCATTTAATAATTTTGGTGCAAAAATATGGAAAATTGATAACTATTGTGGTCTAAGATGCATTGGAATATAATTTTGCGAATTTTCGCTAAAAAATCAAGTATTTTTGAAATTAAACCTACTAAAGCAACATTAATTAGCGAAAATTCGCTAATTAATCTATAAATCATCGCATTTCGTCGATTTCAAAGCCATCAACTGAACTATTAGAGGCTATCTTTGAAAAGCAAAACGCTACTCAAATCATTTTTTAAACTAAATTTGAAAATCATGAGTTACATTTTTGAAAACAACAATACAAAATCTTTTTACACAATGGCGTGGATGTCATTGGTACTTTCAGCGATAGGTATGGCAGCAGGATTGATGTACTTGGAGGCTGATGTTGCGATGAAAGGATTTCTAATTATGTCTTATCTGTTTACTATCACTTCATGTTTTACCTTGGCAAAGGTGGTGAGAGACAAGCATGAGGCGGAGAAGTTCATTAATAAGGTTTCGGTGGCTAAGACCGAGAAATTTTTGAATGAGAATGGGAATACTTTGAAGGAGTATTAAATAACTATGAACTATAAACGCGGGGAACTATGAACCTCGTCTCTGTAATATAAAGAGGTGTATTCTTGCGAATACACCTTTTTAAAGTTTTAGAACTAAACTATCTCTTTCTTCAATAATACAACGCTTTTTAGTTAAAAAAAATTAAAGACGGAGCAGCACAAAAAGACCCCTTCATCGTTATGAAGAGGTCCTGACATTTACTCAAGTAAATGTATCAAAACAAAACGTTCTTTGCTACTTATAAACAAGCGATGTTATTCATTATAGCAACTATTCTTTGCCGCCCAAAGGACGTATTTCTAAAGATGTCGCAGAGCGTGCCGAATACTTGCTTGTGTAATTCGGCACGTCCGCGATAAATCTGATTTAGTTTTTCACTATTTGTGAAGGTGCCTCTGATTTGCTTACTGCTAAAGAGTAAATAACCAAACCAAAACCAATCTTATTAATGGCATCACCGATGTTGTAAGACAAGTCTAAGAATTCACTTGACAATACACCGTCTAACCAACCACCAGGAATAGTCATGTAACCAATTGGGTATATTGCCCAACCTACCAACAAGAACCAACCTAAAGCACGAACTGCTTTTTGTAAACGTGGGTCATTAGAGTTACTTGCCAGTTTAGAAGCTGAACCTAACCATACTTCGTATACGATACCTGCATAACCTAGTGTTGAAATGAAACCCCACAAGACACTTTGGTCGCGGAATACTGTCTCTCCCAAAAATCCTGCAACTAACATCCATACTGAGTAGAAAATCATTTTCCATAAAAGTCCTGATTTTGCACCTACTGCACGTAGGATTAAGTAAAACTCCACACACATTAATGGCACCGTAAGTAACCAGTCAATGTAGCGAAACTCTGTTGGAGAGGTACCCGTTTCTGCCCAAAAATCACGCATGTAAAAGTAGTGAACAGCCGCAATGAAGGTAATCAAACCTGCAATTATCATAGAGTCACGCCATTTGCCTTCTACATTGAAAGATTGCATGAAGAAAAACACAGTGGCAGCCATCATTGCCATTGAACCTAAGAAAAATGTGAAACCTACGTAGTCTCCTGATTTGAGTGATGCCAAAAACATTGGCTCGAATTGTGTTAAAAATTCCATTTTATTTCGTTTTAATTGATTCTAAAAAAATGTCTTAGTATTGTTATATACATTTTCCTGCTAGTCACCTTATACTCCAAATGAAACAGAACAGGAAAATTCTTTAAATCGCTTGTACTCTCCGCACAGGGATTTTATCTCTTTTAGGAGGCGATTTTATTTTTAATTTAATGTGGTTATCAGGTTTTGTCTCTAAAAAAGAGTCCATAAGCAAGCTATGTGGCAAGGTCACAATGGATATCAAGATAAAAAACTGACTTACCCAGACGTCTGTCATCAAGGCTGCGGGAGAGTACCAGGCAAACAATCCAATGCTTCCAAAAGCGATAAGAGTGAAAGGCGCCACTTGCCACAGATAATTTTTTAAAGTGTAGTCGGGATTAATTTTGCGAAGCTGATTGATTTGATCATTAACAGAATCTAACGAGTGCCAAAAAACAAAGTAAACAGCAAAACCAAGTAGTAATGAGGTCGAATAAAAAAGACAGGAAAACAAAAGAAGTATACTCCACTCCTCTATTAGTCTACGTCTCGAGATTATATTTTTTGTGTATAAAAGAAGCGTCTGAAGAACGATAACAACTATTAAAAAAAGAGGTATAAAAAACTGGTAATCAATGCTTAATAAAATTTCAACTCCAATCAAATGTTCAACAATTGGCGCGGTCTCTGTATAATTCCATAATAGCGGAGCAGCCAAAACAAAAGCTCCCCAAGAAATATACAAAGCATTTTTTACACTTTTACTTGTCTTCAAATGATGCCACTGAGACTGCCCAAAATGATAAGCCGAAATAGCCAAAAATACCAGCAATGCCAGACTAGGCAATATCCACCAAGTCAGAGCCAGTAATCCCATAAGCAAAAAATATCTTACGAAAAAACGAGACAACCAGCCCTTATCATAATCTTTTTTAACGTGTCGAAATAGAATATGGTCCGTCGCACCATGCGGTACGCCCAGCAATAAAATCAATGTCATAGCCAAATATCCACCATAGGTTCCAATCATTGTCGGCATCAAAAACGCCAACAAAACGAGTGCAATAGTCAAGCACGAAACCCATATTTTATGATTTGACAATGACATGTGAATAAATTTTAATCAAAAGGACTTTCGTCATTTGAAGATATTTTTGATATAGAACTCTAGCCCTAGATTTTCAGTAAAATCTAAGAATATAGCGTATAGCAATTGTGGACAAAAAGCTTTAACCTTCTATCCAAACAGTAATTTTTTGTAATTGAGTAAATATTGAGATGCAGAGGTAGAAAATAGACCATGAGGAATGCCTAAGTCTGCAAATTTCAGTTTATTATTTCCTTACTCGTCGAATAACGAAATAATAGTCGTCTAATGCTTTATGTATTTTTCTTTTGTTTTGATACAATGACGAAACGTCAACTTTTGTATTTGGTTTTTAGAAAATTAAATAAAAAATTACATATTTTCATGAATATATATAACTAATTGATTTTGAGCTATTTAAAAAAATATAAATTTTAAAGTTTTTTTAACAAAGTTTAAAATTTACTCTTATTTACAATTTCAGAGCAGTTATTTAATTAATCATTTACCTTTGTTCTCTCAAATAGAACTCAAGCATAAATGGCAAATAAAAATCAGACAAATCAATCCCGTTTCACTTATTTCAAAGAGTCTACTGACTCGATTGAAATGCCTGCGCGGTTTACTTTCCCTTTTTACTACGACCCGCATCCGCTTTGCATTTTAGCTGCAAATCAATTGCAAGACTATCTAAAAACACAAACGGAATGGAAACATAATTTTGGTATTAAAAATCCAGAATCAGAGAGTGCCGTTGGCAAAATGTTTGGTGTTTTAGTTGTCAAAAATGAGAGAGGAGAAATAGGCTTTATTTCCGCATTTTCGGGTAAAATGTTAGATAAGGATAAGTTAGGAAGATTTGTACCTGCTTTGTTTGACACGGTACCAGGCGGAGAGTTTTACACTGAAGGAGAGAAGGTACTAAATGTAATGACTACAGAAATTGAGCGTTTAGAAAGCAATCCACAAATCGCTGTCTTACAGGAGCTTGTCAAAAAAGAGAAAGCTATCGTTGATACGCAATTAGCAGACTTAAAGGCAGAAACCAAAGCTGCCAAACGCATCAGAAAAGCCCGCAGAAAAGAAGCAAAAGAAAGTCTTTTCCCAGAAGAATATGCAAAATTAGAAAAAGAGCTTGCACTCGAAAGTGTCACCAAAAAATACGTCCTCAAAGACACCGAAAAGCGTCTCAATGAGCAACTGTTAATTAGCTCGAAAAAGTTAGCCATTTTAGAAGATGAGATTACAGAATTGCGTGATAAACGTCGTGCGACTTCCGTTGGATTACAGCAAAAATTATTTGAGCATTATAGGTTTTTAAATATCGAAGGCAAGCAAAAAGACTTGACTGATATTTTTAAAGGTCTTCCTATTCCTTCGGGCTCTGGCGAGTGTGCGGCGCCTAAGCTTTTACAGTATGCTTTCATGCATAATTTGACTCCGATTGCCATGGCGGAGTTTTGGTGGGGAAAACCGCCTGCGTCTGCCGTGCGCTATCATGGGCACTACTACCCTGCTTGCTCGGGTAAGTGTAAACCTATCTTGGGTCATATGTTGAACGGTATGGAAGTGGACGAAAATCCGATGTTGACCAATCCTGCTTTGGGGAAAGAATTGCCGACTGTTTTTGAAGATGAGCATATCGTTGTTGTCAATAAACCTGCTGAATTTTTATCTGTTCCAGGGAAAAACATCCATGATTCTGTTCAGACTCGGATGCTTGCTAAGTATCCTGATGCCACAGGTCCGATGATTGTTCACCGTTTGGATATGTCTACTTCGGGCATTTTATTATTGACGAAAACGAAGGAAAATTATAAGTTTTTACAGCGTCAATTTACGCGTCGTCGAGTGAAGAAGCGTTATGTCGCTTGGTTGGAAGGTGTGGTAAAAGGCGAATCTGGTACGATTGAATTGCCCTTACGCGTTGATTTAGATGACCGTCCGCATCAAATTATTTGCTATGAGCATGGTCGCAATGCTAAGACGGAATGGGAGGTGATTGAACGCACGGAGACTCGGACTAAGGTTTACTTTTATCCTGTGACAGGGCGGACGCATCAGCTGCGGGTACATGCGGCGCATGCGCGTGGTTTGGGTTGTCCAATTATTGGGGATGACCTTTATGGAGTGAAGGGGGAACGTTTGCTTTTGCATGCGCAGCGGTTGGAATTTGAGCATCCTGTGACGCGGGAGGTTGTGGTTATTGAGGTGGAGGCGGGGTTTTGAGTCGCCCCCTAACCCCCATTTGGGGGAACTTTCTTCGATATTCAGTCTGTGGGGATGTTTTTTCACTATTACTTTTGTTCTCTAAATTGAATAGGCTGGTTTGTGACGATGACCAACCAGCCTACTCTTGCTTATTTATTTTGCGATTCTTTTAGCTTTTGAAGAATTTTATAGGTGACTTCTTCTAAATCATTGAGAACTTCTTGATTCGTAAAGCGTATTTCCTCTATTCCTTCTTCTTTGAGTATTTTTGTTCTTAGGGCATCATATTCTTCATTGTCATTTTCTTTATGAATTTCGCCATCTATTTCGATTGATAGTTTCTCACTATGGCAGTAAAAATCTAGCACAAATCGTCCAAAAGGATGTTGTTGTCTGAATTTAAAACCTCCTAATCTCTTTGCTCTTAATTCTTCCCAAAGTAATATCTCAGTTTTCGTTCGTTGAGTACGAAGTCCACTCGCAAATCTAAATTTACGGCTAGTCGCTCCTCCAAACAAGTTTCCTTTGCGTTCGCCATTGTCCTCCATAGCTATTGTTTTGCTCAATAAATTTATTAAAACCAAACGAATTAAGCCGCAATATAAAACACAAAAGAAATCTCACAAACCAAAAGATACCAAAAATCAAAAAATACCAATAATATCAATAATATCACTCCGAAGAAAGTTCCCCCAAATGGGGGTTAGGGGGCAAAATCACGCACTAAACCTCAGTATTACAACTTCACTTTCCATGTCTCTTCCGACGATTCTTTGTTCATTTTATAACCCTTTCGATTACCCATTTTGATGAAGGTAAAACTCATACCCAATTGTACGGCAGAAACAAGTAGAATTTTATTTCTTCCCCCGTCTTTATCTGCCAAAAAAGATACAGCTCCTGTAGTCAATCCCGTAAACAACATTAAACCGCCAATATTTCGAAATCCTTGCTTTATTCCCTTTCCTTCTTTCGACTTATACTTTATTAAATTTGTCATATCCTCAGGAGCGAATTTATAGCGAAAATCTCCTGCATCAATATACCTTTCTGTTTGAAAAGATTCTCCATTTTCTTTTGATTTGGTTTTGTACTCAAACAAACTCATAGTGATACTATCTTTATCTGTATCTACTATTTTTCCATATAAAAAGGTATTTCCACAACAAGAGTCTACTTGAGTTTTACTGTCATTGACATAGATTTCAAAATAAGAATCTTTTTTAAAAGTCTTTTCTTTTCCACCTTGTGTGATTGTAAGATTTTGTGCCATAAGGCTACTGCAAAGGACAAGGAGTAATGGGAGTAAAATGGTGTTTTTCATTTCAAGTATTTACAAATTAAAAAAATTCAAACGCGACATCAAGATGATGTTGCATTTGAATTTTAGATTTTAACGTTAAAACAAGCTTATTAAATCAGTTTTACCCATAAATCTCCCCATACTTCCCCTCAATATAATCCATAAAATACTGAAAGTTCAACTCCTCCCCTGTCACGCGTACACAAAGTTCATTCGCATCATACATCTTCCCATGCACATGAATTTTCTCGCGCAACCAAGCCAATAATTTAGAAGTATCGCCCGCTTCGATTTGAGCTTTTAGATTTGGAATATCTTTCTCTGCTTGTGCATAAAATTGCGCCGCATAAAAACTACCCAAAGAGTAAGTCGGGAAATAGCCCAAACTACCATGCGCCCAGTGAATATCTTGCAAAATTCCTTGATTAGCATCAGGAACATCTACACCCAAGTACTCCTTGTATTTCGCATTCCAAACCTTATCTAATCCCTTTGTCGAGATGCTTCCTTCTACCAGTCCTTTTTCGATTTCATAACGAATCATAACATGAAAATGATAGTGCAATTCATCCGCTTCTGTCCGTATTAAGTTTGGCTCAATACGATTAATTCCTTTCCAAAAAGTCTTTAAATCAATAGCCTTCAATTGCTCAGGGAAACGCTCCTGCAAGGCTGGATAATGCGCTTTCCAATACGATAAACTACGCCCTACATTGTTTTCCCACAAACG
>CALDUB010000321.1 GCA_937923465.1 uncultured Saprospiraceae bacterium | reverse complement strand
GTGTCGGAAAGATAAAATCCTCGACCGTCTCCTGAGGCATTTGGATTTTGTACTATAGAATTTTCTAATAAGACACCAGGTGGTGTTCCATTTTGCAGCCACTGTAAGTTAATTTCTTGCAGCATTTTGAATTCTGTATCTTAAAAGAAAGAAAGAAAGAAAGAAAGAAAGCCCTGATATTCGGGCAAAGGAAAGTTTTAAAAACATGGTTTTAATGTTAAAATAAGTGAAAAGTTCGGTTTAATAAAGTGATAGATAATCGGCCGATAAATCTAATTACAACACAATGTATTTAAAAAAAATAACATAACAAACTAAAACCGCACAATTCATTCTGAAAACATTACAAACCAACACATAAACAAACACTAATTTTGACAAAAAATTAAGCAATATTATTACAAACAAAAAACATGAGTCATCCCATAACTCGTGTCCACTGAACAAAAAAGGCTTCTAACGTATTTTTGAGTTATTCGAACCACTCAAAAAATGTTAGAAGCCTTATGTTTTACAACACATTACAAAATAAAGAAAAACTTTCCAAGTATCATAAATCATCTCAGTTTCTCCTTAAACAAATGGAGACTTACCTAAGTAGTTTAACACATGAACTTAACGACTCACTAGATTTCCGATTTGTCAAGACATTCTTTGACCTTTTTGCTGCGATTATTATCAATAGAAATCAGAAGATGACACTGTTACTCAGTGAATTAGGCGGCTTTATCGCTGGTTTTGATAAAGCTCCAGCAGGGACTAAACGTATTAGTAACTTACTACGCTGTGGAGATTGGACTCATCATTTTATTGATACTTGGCTTTTTGCGCGTGCACTCGAACGTGTTCAAGACTCAGTTTCACAAGGTCTTCGCCCTTTATATATTTGGGACGATAGTGTGATAGAAAAACATGAGAGTCGAGTAATGGGGGGCTTATGTAGCGTGTTTAGTAGTAAAGGTCAGCGCCTAACGAGAATTCGACGCGGTTTTTACCTTCCACCCAAAGGTCGTATCTGTGTACCTGGTTTTAAGTGGCGGGGCATGATTGTCAGTAATTTAGGAGGCATACCACAAGTTGGAGCTATGAGTTGGTGGACAACACGTGGCAAATTTAAATCGGCGGAGAATGAAAACTTACTCTATCGAACATTAAGAGATTTGAGTAAAAAAGTAGGTCGAGTTGGGCTACACATTTTAGATAGAGGCTTTGCTAATATCAAGACTCTGGGACTATTTGCCGATTTGAAGCAGGATCTTTTGGTACGCTGGCAAACGAACTTTTATCTAACTCATGAAGAAAAAGGAAGAAAGAAATGTCATCTTTTAGCGCGCAGTTTTAAAGGAAAAGAAAGAAAAATAATCCAAGATAAAGAGCGTAAAATTACACGTCATATCAGTATTTCTTTCGCTAAAGTTAGTCGACAAGAGATTGAAAATCAAGACTATACATTAATTATCATTCGTGACGTAACAGGAAAATTTAAACCTGTCTACTTACTCACCTCTATAGACGTAAGAGATACTAAAACTGCTTGGGAAATATGTTTTTCCTACATGCACCGCTGGGAAATCGAACAGTCTTTTCGATTTATAAAATCCGAATTAGGAATAGAGTCAGCGAGATTATGGTTTTATCAGAATAGATTAAAACTTATGTCTATCGTATCTTTAGTCTATGATTTTATTTTACGAATGCTCAGAGGTTTTTGGAGCTTTTGTCAAGCTATTCTCAGAAAATGGTGTCATAGAACAGGAAGCCGGTATCGAAACGCGTCGATACCGGCTTACCGATTAAGAGCTGCTTTTGCAAACGCTCTATGTGCCATCCTTTATTCAAATTCTACTTGAAAATGAATTTTAAAATATACTTATGGGATGACTCGTGTTCTCAAATCGTAATTTAGAATTACTTCAATACCGTCACATCTCCTCGATAAAGCAAACGCTTACCGTCTAAAAACTCAACCTCAATGGCATAAACATAAACGCCATCAGATACAGGTTTTCCACGGAAAGTTCCGTCCCAAATGACCGTACCATTCACGCTTTCACATTCTGGAAATTGGTCTTCAACATCTACAATGAATTCACCCCAACGGTCATAAACTTTTGCCGATACGACTCTTGATACACCTAAACAACCGAATACACCAAAATTATCATTGCGACCATCTCTGTTTGGAGAAAAGACATTCGGAATGTATATGTTACGGTTGCGGTCAATCTCAATGCGGACTTCATCCATGCCCATACAGCCTTTGATGTCTACTAATCTCAATTTGAAAGATTGGTCATCTACAGAGTTACGAACGAATGGATTGAGTATTGTATCACTAGACAAGCCACTCTCGATTGGTGTCCATAAGATACTATCTAATGGAAAATCATTGATGACTATTGGCAACAATTGCGTCATTGTATCTCCCAATTCAATCTCAATTACATCTGGTAAGTCAACCGTCAATGGGTTTGGCTGTGTCAACGAGAAAGTATCCAATACCTCACAATCATTATTGTCAAAAACAGATACAACATAGTCTCCTGCGTCTAAATCAAATGCTGTCGTTACAGGTAATTTTGGTTGAATAATATCTAAACTGAAGCGGTATTCAATATAACCGTCAACTGTTCCGCCGATGACTGTATCAATTCTAAATTCGGCATCGTCTCCAAAACATTGGATAGTATCAACGCTGTATTCAAAAGTAATTGGGTCTGGTTGCGTAATCAATGTTGTCAATTCATCCGAACAGCCTTTTTGGTCTGTAACAGTGACTGACCAAGAGCCAGGTCCTACATTTTCAGCAGTACTTTGAGTAATTGAAGCAATTTCGTCTTCCCATGTATAAGTCAAAATACCTGGGTTACCGCCATTCGTTCCGATAGAAATCAAAGCATCGTCTCCTTCAAAACAAGAAACAGAATCTTGTGTCTCTAATAAAGTAAAGGCGACGAATGGTTCTGGTTCTCCAACACTTGCAGCGAAAGTGAAATTACAGTTGTTTTCATCCGTAATAACGACTGTCACATCGCCTGGGGGCAAGTTTTCTACTGTAGTTATATTTACATCTCCTGTGCTCCAATTGTACATGTAGTCGCCTGTTCCACCTTGTCCCATTGCTGTAACGGAACCGTCTACATCACCAAAACAACTCACATCTATTGTCGAACCAATAGCCAATAAAGGCGCTGGCGCTGGAATATTTACTGATAAAGTATCAAAACATTGTCCGTCAGAAACGATAACAAATTGTTCGTCTTGTGGTAAGTTATTTGCTGAACTCGTCAATACAGCACTCTCTTGGAAGAAAACCGTCGGAGGAGTCTCTAAATTTTGCCATACGACATTCCACGTTTGACCTTGTGTATTGCCAATATCATCTTCGTAATAAGGTGTAACTGTTGCTTCACCGTCCGCAGGTACGCCACTTAAGTTATAACAAGATACACCACCTATTCCTGAGAAATCACCCTCGATGTGTGGCGGCTCGCCTACGGTGGCAGACAATTCAAGACCAGGACAAGCAAGTCCGTACGTAATCGTTACATCATAATCACCTGCGGTAATATCTCCACCTGTTATTGTTGAGACGTTATCTCCACCTGCGCCATTTGACCACGTAAAGTTGTAAGGTTGAACACCACCTTCTAAAATGACACTCACCAATCCACCTCCTGTACCTGGACAGTTAGTATCTTCAACATTTAAACTAACAACAGATAATGGGTCTGGTGCAATAACGAGAGCTGTATCTACGGCAATACAACCGTCAGCAGCAGTAACCGTTACGATATATTCTCCAGGCGCTAATCCTGAAATTGTATTTGTTGTTTCTCCTGCATTAGACCACTCTACACCCAAAATAGGCGAACCACCTTCCATTGCTTCTACTGTTAATGTTCCGTTTATGCTATTGTCACATGGTAGGTTGTCATCTAATAATGTCGTGATACTTGGAGGTACAGGTGCATTTATCGTCACCTGCAAAGTATCTGAACATAAGTTTGCATCTGTTACTGTGACGGTGTACATATCTGCTGCGAGATTGGTTGCAGTACTATCTGTTTGACCAGCAACACCCCAATCGTAAGAATAAGGATAAACACCTCCTGAGACAGCAATAGTTGCTGTACCATCCATTCCTACACTACAAGTCTCACTTGTTGTTTCTATTTCTGTAATATCTAAAGTCACTGGCTCCTCAATCACAAATATCTCTTGTGTAGAACAACCGTCTGCATCATTCAAAATTAATTGATAATTACCCGCAGATAAGTTAGACACCTCACTCATATTGCCAACCGTAACAGGGTCAAGACCTCCTGGATTCCAAAAGAACACATAAGGAGGAGAAGGCGCACCACCTGAAGTAGTCGCTATCACACTAATGCTCCCACTGTCATCGCCATTACAAGCTATGCCGACTATCGTTTCGTCGATAGATAAAACTTTGTCGGCTTCTAACTCTACAAAGAAAGTAGCAGAACAAGAGTTGTCATCAGTAATCAATATTTCGTAAATAGATGCTGGCAGTCCTCCGATATTATCAGTATCATCTGCAATGAAAATTGGAGAACTGACCCATTCTATAGAATATCCGTTTCCAGCACTTGTTGTTCCTCCACTAATATTTAGCATTATTGACCCGTCTGACGTTCCTGTACAAGTAGCATTAACTAAAGTAGGATTTATATCTATCGGTCCTGTATCAAAAACAGTTTCACTCGCAGGCGACATACACATACCCGGTCCTGTTACCGTAACCGAGTAGTTTGTTGCAACCGTTGCATTACACAAGCCTGTAACGGTCTGTGTTGTTTCGCCCCCTGTTGACCATAAAAAAGAATATTCAGGACCTGGTACGATGACCACTCCGTTGATTATTATTTCAGCAGTTATAGAACCGTCACAGTCAGAAAAACAAGTTGGAGATGTATATTCTAAACTTACACCAAATCCAAAACCTGCTTCTATCGTTACTTCCTCCACGACCATTGCGCCATTCGTATCTTCAACGGTAATTGTATATACGTCTGGTTCTAAACCAGAAGCAGTGAATGGTTCTCCGTCACTATTAATAACTGGTGCTCCTGCGTTAGGTCCAGTACTTGCGCCAACCCAAGAAACATCATAAGGCGCTGTTCCCCCTGTCGCTGTGATAGTAAATTCGCCATCATTTGCCCCACTACAAGACTCATCTTGGTCGTCTAAAGTAATACTAAAAGACTCTAAAATAACAGTTACAGAACCTGCTACTGGACTAAAATCCAACTCTCCGCAAGGTCCCACAATTTCATTTATTAAAAACTCTTCGTCAAATTCAATTGGACTTATATCATTTCCTGTTCCGATAACATCAAAACAGATATCAAATAAAACCGAACCGTCTGCGATAGTGACGCCTGTAGTTGCAGGGTCAAACCAAGATAAAAGTACCGCTGAGCCATTGTCATTAAAAGTCGAAACACTTAAACCAGGAACGTTTACATTGAAGTTAGTATAAGCATTAGCGGGAACAGGTAATATTTCTAAAACTGTCTCATCATAGTTTATCGTCATTTGCATAGAGGTGATTTCTGTAAAATCACTCGCCGTAAAGCTAACACAAACAGTACCAGCAGCTGATACCATTTCTGTACTCGCTGTTATCACTAAGGGGTCTGTAGGTCCAACGAATGTCATCTGAAATACTGTTGGACAGTTTTTATCGTCTCTAACCGTAATATCGTACGTCCCTTCTTGTGGTACAGTCAGGTTGACTTGGTCGCCATTTGTATAATTCCCTGGCGCTACGCTTCCTGTTATTGCTGCATTCGTAGTCAATTCAATTGACTCTATATCGTAATTTGAACCGTCAAACTCTGGCAAACCTCCTTGTATCGTGAATGAACCTGAACATGTTCCAGTAACTTGATTGCTTGCTGTTATGGCGTTTAAGAAGACGACTGAAAAGGCTTCACTAACGTTTACATTCGTACAAGGTCCTAATTCTCCTGTTACTGCATCATTTTCCCAACCAGAAGTTCCCAATACATTACTAAAGTCATCAATAGTAATAGGAGCAAACCAAAATTGAACAGGACTACCATCTCCAACACCAATATCCATATTAGTCTGTAGTGCACCTGTATTCGTTAACAATAAATCACCATTGCTATCACCAGAGGTACCTGAAACAAAAATTGGAGTCTGTGCACTTCCATTTAGTATTAAATTAGGGTCTGTTAATATTGTCGTCATGTTGGGGCCGCCTACAGTAGGTGGTCCATCATAAAATGCATAAGTAACTCCAGAAGGTGTAGTAAGCTGAGGGTCTCCCGTCAAATCTTGGTCTCCATTATGATTAATCTGATAAGTATCACCAAGACATAAGAATATTGGCGTAGCCTCGTCAATATCGTTGCTACTTCCGTTAAATGCTCCGAAGGTAATGGTACCCGCAAATTGGTCTGCACAAGCCATTTTCTCCAAAGAAAACTCAGTTCCTAATTTACCTGAACCTTGTACAGATTCGGGTATTTGGGCAAAGGCAGACGTTGCCAATAAAAGAGAAAATGTAGATAGGATTAGTTGTCTAATCATCGGTAGTTTGTTATTTTAATTTGTCCAAAAATAATCCTTTCAAAATGGAAAGACATGGGACTTACTCAATTCTCAAAAAGTCTGCAAAGAAACGAAGGTTTCAGCACTTTTACCTATAAAAAGGGATAAAGGGAACGTATTTGTCAGGTGATTTAGCACAAAAATGTTTCGGAAAATAGATTTTTCAGAATTTTAGCACATTATCCGACAAAAAACGTCTTCATCTAGGCGATTATTGCATCCTATGGAAATAAGATGCTTTATGTTTTTTCTTCGTTGTCTGTACTCTATAGATAAACTTACATCTGCTATATACGTTACATTTTAACATTTCAATTATCGGGCCTTAATGATGTGTTCATTTCATTATGATGCTTTTTTTCTTAAAGTGTAAAATACTGACTATCAATTATGAATGAAAACGATTTGACTATTTCAATAATGGGCTGTGGCTGGTTGGGACTAGAAACAGGGAAGTTTTTGGCTGCTCAAGGTTTCAAAATAAAAGGCTCAACGACCTCGGAGGATAAGTTACCCATTTTGCAAGATGCGGGAATTGAACCTTATTTATTGAAGGTGAATGAAGAAATTGATGCTTCTGAATCCAATCTAAAAGCCTTCTTTTCGAGTAATATTTTATTGCTCAATATCCCTCCTGGACGTAGAAATCCAAATGTAATAGAAGACCATCCTAAGCAAATTCAAGCTGTTATTGAAGCGGCTAAAGTTTATGGCGTTGAAAAGGTCATTTTTATTAGCTCGACGGGTGTTTATGGCGATGAAAATAAGATAATGCTCGAGACAGACGCCTTGCATCCTCAACGGGCTTCAGGCAAAGCATTGGTAGAGGTGGAAAAGTATTTAAACGAAGAAAAGTCATTGAAAATCAACATTTTACGATTTGCAGGTCTAATTGGAGGAGAACGGAAAGCAGGACGTTTCTTTGCCGGAAAAACAGATATAAAAGGTGGAAATGCACGTGTTAATATGGTCTGGCGCAAGGATTGCATTCATGTTATTCACGAGATTATCCGTCAAGACATTTGGGGCGAAGTTTTCAATGTTTGTGGGAATGAACATCCATTTAAAAAGGATTTTTATGTACGCAAGGCGCAAGAAGAAGGTTTTGAGCTTCCTGTTTTTTCGGAGAATGATGCAGAGACAGACTTCAAAATTGTTAGTAATGATAAAGTAAAACAGGTGTTAGGAGTAAACTTTTCGGCTATTTGATTATTTTGATTATCTGCAACTTTTAAAGATACTCACCAGATGACTTTGAGTCATCTGGTGAGTTAAATATACAGATTACACCGTCTTAATAATCAACCTCTTCTGCACTTCTTTTGCCACTATCTTAGCTTGCACAGTATCTTCCCCCAAAATAGTCGCATGTCCCATTTTACGATAAGGCTTAGTCAAAGTCTTACCATATAAATGCAAGTTGACGCCCGACAAAGCCATAACTTCGCTCAAACCTTCATAGTATGCTTCACCAGTGTACCCATCAGCCCCTAAAAGATTCACCATAACAGAAGGCGTCTTCATTTTCGTTTCACCTAGTGGCCAATTCATAACAGCACGTAAATGCTGTTGAAATTGAGAAGTATAACAAGAGTCAATGGTATGATGACCACTATTGTGTGGACGTGGCGCGACTTCGTTGATAAGAATTTCTCCACTTTTAGTCAAAAATAATTCAACTGCCAAAAGACCACAAATATCATAGGCTGCAATAGTTTTCATCGCAATCTCTAGTGCCTGCTCTTCAATCTTTTGACTGATATTCGCTGGACAAATTAAATATTCGACCAAATTAGCAACTTGATTAAATTCCATCTCTACCGTCGGAAATGCACGAACTTCACCGTTTTCATTTCTTGCGACTACGACTGCTAACTCTTTGTCTATATCCACCAACGGCTCTACCATAGACGGCACTGGCAGCAGTTTTTCTGCTAAGTCTTGCTCGTTTTTAATAACGGCGACCCCTTTTCCGTCGTAACCACCGCCACGAGATTTTTGTACAAAAGGAAGTTTTAATGTTCCTTCTTTGACTGCTGCGCGCATTTCTTCTGCGCCTGCATATAACGTAAACTCGGAAGTTGGTAAGTTTTGCTCTACGTAAAACTGCTTTTGCAGTCCTTTATCTTTGATGATATTGAGCTTGGTAGGCGAAGGATGCACTTTGACACCTTCTTTTTCTAATTGTAGCAGTGCATCTGTATTGACATGCTCGATTTCTATAGTCAGAATATCTACTTGCTTTCCAAAATTATAAACATCATCATAATTTTTAAAGTCGCCTTCGATAAATTTAGTACTAAAAGGGGCTGCTGGAAAAGAAGAAGAAGTATCCATAGACCAGATTGGTAAGTCCCAATTGCCCGCCGCAAGTGCAAGCATTTTACCTAATTGTCCACCACCGAGAATACCGAGTTTGAAGTTTGTCATATTTAGATTAGTTATCGGTTGTCAGTTGACCGTATGCATGGAAGCAAATAAGAGTCAACTAACTACTAATTTTTTAAAACACAAAAAGGCTTTAGAGAGTATTAACTCTCAAAAGCCTTTCGGTTCAATTGATTTCCGAAGAAAAAATTGATTATTTCTTAGCGAAAAATGCTTTCACTTTCTCTTTGTGAATAATCACTTCTTTATAAGAATATTTCCCTGTGTCAGGGTTCTTAATACTTTTGATTACTTTCACAAAATCACGTCCTGAACCGGCATTTGCTGCACGTTTCCCTACCCGGGAGTTCTTGGATACTTTTGCCATGATTGATTATTTTAGATTTCCCTACTGGGAAAATTAATATATATTTATTCGTCCTTAAAGATTGACTCGCTCATTGCGCATCTCGATAGATATCGGGATTACTTGATTTCGCGGTGGATAGTCACTTTCTTAAGAACTGCGTTGAATTTCTTCAACTCTAAACGGTCAGGAGTATTCTTACGATTCTTTTGAGTTACGTAACGTGAAGTTCCTGATGCTCCGCTTGCTTTGTGCTCCGTACATTCCAAAATAATTTGGTTACGGTTACCTTTTGATTTCTTTGCCATTTCGGTAAAATTTTGTCTTTTATTCCTTTTTAGAGGTATTAGATATTGAAAACTTAATTTCGAATACTAAAACTCTAATTTTCTTTAATTTGGAAGTTGATTTCTAAAACGAAAAATCTGATATCTGACGTTTATCATCTAATATCTTGAAAGATATTACTTCACAGTTAAATCAACACCAGTGTGAACACCTTTACGCTCTAATTTTTTCAAATAAGCAAAGATACCTAGACGGTTGATGTTGCGGATTGCTCCTGTTGTTAGTTTCAAACTAACCCACTGACCTGTTTCAGGAATGAAGAAACGTTTTTTCTGCAAGTTTGGCAAAAAACGACGTTTTGTTTTACGGTTGGAGAAAGAAACATTGTTACCGGAAATCGGACGTTTACCGGTTAATTGACATACTTTAGACATAGCTAAAAGTTTTTAGAAAATCTGCTTGAAACTTTCTGCCCTAACCAAAAATTAGAACTACAGTTATTTTCAAGAACTCTTGATGATTTTCACAGTTAAGTGGTAAAAATCAAGGTTTAAGATTACGTGAATCTTAAACCTTGTATTTTTGCTACTTTAAAAATAGAGTAACTAAGTTGCGACAGCGGAAAATAAATTTTCATATCGTCTTATAAAGGACTTACATCCTTTTTTGTGACCTTGTCAAGGTTCGAACTTGAAACCTCCGCATCCGTAGTGCGGTGCTCTATCCAGTTGAGCTACAAAGCCATGTTTTTCGTTGCGGGTGCAAAGATACTACACGTTTTTTAATTTACAAAGCTTTTTTTATTTTTTTTATTTTTTTGATTGGATTCATTCAAGAAAATATAAAACAAGTTTAGCTTTTTCTGTTTCATAGTGCTACATCATATTATTGACTAAACGAATTATTATCTACCTAATTGTTTTGCTAGCAAAAAAATAGTCGCCTCTACTATATTTTCAAGATATTTATTTGGCTTCATCAATATTTGTGACATCTGTTCATTACTATATCATCTCTCATTTTATATTGCTCTCTCCTATTTTTTATTTCTCTATTTTTTTTTCGTTCTTTAAAAAATCCCCCCGCGTTGCGGGACAAGCAGTGATTGTCCCGTGCAACGGGGGGATTTGTCAAAGAACCTTTTTTTAATACTTGTTTATTTTCATCAAAATGATAGTTAATCTATCACACTATTATGTAATAGACTTTATTAGAAACAAAAGAACAAAAAATAATGAAACCCGATAAATCAGAGAGTTATCAGGTTTCATTATATAAATATAGATTAGTTCACATCTAACAGTTTACCAAACCTTAGCCTGATAAGGATAACGAATCTCGTATTGCTCTTTTACCATGCGCAATACAGTCGTTCTCAATTCACCTATATTCTCTTTATTGATTGCAGAAATAAAAATATTATCTGCGTCGTAATCATTTTTCAACTTCTCTTTCAGCTCTTTTTCTATCAAAGTCTTCATCTCATCCTCTAATAAGTCATCAAAATAACGCTTACGATACAAATCCATTTTATTAAAAACCATAAGTGTCGGCTTATCTTCCGCCCCCAAATCACGCAAAGTTTCCATAACTGTTTTGACGTGGTCTTCGTATTGAGGGTGGGCAATATCAACAACATGTAGCAAGATATCAGCTTCTTTGGCCTCGTCCAAAGTCGATTTAAAACTCTCAATCAAGTGCGTCGGTAACTTACGAATAAAACCTACTGTATCTGAGAGTAAAAACGGTGTACTATCAATAACGACCTTACGGACTGTTGTATCTAAGGTGGCGAAAAGTTTGTTTTCCGCAAATACCTCAGACTTACTGAGGACATTCATCAATGTGGACTTTCCAACATTGGTATAACCAACTAAAGCGACACGAATTGTGTCCCCACGTTGTTTACGACGGGTACGATTTTGCTGGTCGATTTTCTCTAATTTCTTTTTGAGAAGAGATACCTTGTCGCGAACAATACGTCTATCCGTCTCGATTTCTTTCTCACCCGGTCCACGCATTCCGATACCACCACGTTGGCGCTCCAAGTGTGTCCAGAGTCCACGTAAACGAGGCAATAGGTATTGCATTTGTGCTAAATCTACCTGCGTTTTGGCTTGGGCAGTTTGGGCACGACGTGCAAAAATATCTAAGATTAAACTTGACCTATCAACGATTTTAACGGTTAGTTCTTCTTCGATAATGTTGGTTTGCTTTCCTGTTAAATCATCATCAAAAATAACGACGTTGATTTCTTCGTGGTCGGCAACGTATTGGCGTATTTCCTCTAACTTACCCTTTCCGACAAAGGTACGTTTGTCTGGATTTTTTAATTTTTGAGTAAATCTTTTTTTAGTTTTTGCACCAGCGGTCAGTGCTAAAAATTCTAACTCATCTAAATACTCCGCTGCTAATTCTTCTGTCTGTCCTGGTCGGATAACTCCAACTAAGACGGCAAACTCCTCTACTTTTAAACCAAGTTTAGAGCGTTTATTTAAATCCCATTCTTGTCCTGATTTTCCTGATTCCATATATTTTTTTACGGTGGACGGTTAATGGTCGCTGCGCTTGCTTGTCCGTATGGAAGGGGGACAATTGGCGCAGGACTTGTTCCGTTGGTTCTATTTTATCTACAAATCTAACATCTTCTACTCTATCTAACGTCAAATTACAATTCTAAGTTCAAAAGTGTTAACAAACTATCAATCTGCGTTTCACTTTAGTTCCATTGATGCAATTACTTTTATATCGCTTATTTCCATATTTTCATCAAACACTGTGATAAAAGAATATCCCGTTCCGTAACAATCACTCTTCCTTTTTAGCATTTTGAAAATGTACTTATGGCTTTCTATACTTCGTTTAAACTGTTTTAATTCTTCATCGTAAGCTTGAACCTCGATTATCCTTCTTCGCTTTTTCACATATATATTTGTATTGTAGCCAATCTCTGGGTCAAATCCAACTATCGGATAATACAATTGAAAGATTATAGTTTCCTTTTTATTCAAGTCCTTTGACAATTCAGCCATTTTATTAAAGGTCTTCTCTATTGGAAAATACTCTAACTCATTTAAATAAAAATTCTTCCGAGAAGCACTATTCTTCACACATCCCTTCTCTACTTGCTTAATCGTTTCTATCTCAATTTTTGAAGCTAAAGCACTCTTCCATTTTTCTATTTCCTGAGAAAATAGACTTACAGAAATAAGACACAACATAAATGACAGTAGGATTCTATTCTTTCTCAATTTGTGGCATTTTTATAATTGAAACTACCTTAACAGAACAACTTACTTCACCCACCGCGTAGGATTCAATCTAGTTTTCTCGCGCCACACCTCAAAGTGCAGCGTAGAAGTATTCGTAATTCTATCCGTACTCACTTTCCCAAGAGGTTCTCGAGTTGATACTTTTTGACCGCGTTCGACCTTTAGTTCTGCTAAATTAGAATATACGGAATAATACTTTCCGTGTTTGAGTATCACCATGTAGTTGTAACCTGGAATAAATTGAATACCAACTACCTCACCACTATAAATAGCGCGTGCATCTGCATTCTTGTCCGTTTTGATGTCAATTCCAGGGCTATCAATCGTGATATTTTTTATCGTCGGATGCTTTTGACTACCAAAATATTTAGTGATAACACCACGTACTGGCATCGGCAAATTCCCTTTGTTTTTCTCAAAACTACCCGTGACGGAGCGGAAATTTGCTTCTTCTTTTTTATCTGCCTTGGAAATATTTGGACTGCGGGTTTTCTTACGCCGTTGCGCCATGACATCCTTGATGACGCCTTCAATAGCTACATTTAGCTTTTCGTGACGAACGCGCTGCTTTTTCAAATCTCCTGTCAAACGCGACTCATCTTTTTTAAGTCCAGCTAATAGTTTGTTACTGGTATTCAGTTCTTTTGACAGCAAGTTATGTTGCTCCTCTGACGAGGTAAGCAGTTTTTGTTTCCCGACGCGTTTCTCTTCTAATTGCCCTGCTTTGCGAGTTAATGTCTGTTGCGTTTCTACAATTAATAAAGCTTGTTTACTACGATAAGCATCGTATTGTTGTAGATAACGATAGCGACGGTAGGCTTCGTTAAAACTATCCGATGAGAATAGAAATAAGAGTGTACTATTATTTAGTTTTTGGTGATAAGCGGTGCGTAACATTTCCGCATATTCGTTTTTGAGACGGGCGACATCGGCATTCATCGCATCGGTAGCAATGTTGGCGCGGTCTATACTTTTGTCTGTCAGTTCTATCTCACTGCGAAGGGTTTCAATTAGTTTTTGACGTTTTTGGATTTGACGTTG
>CALDUB010000320.1 GCA_937923465.1 uncultured Saprospiraceae bacterium | reverse complement strand
CTGAATTTGATTAATGATTTGATTGAAGCAGATAAGGTGGGTCCTTTCTTTTTTATTGCGATTGCTGTTTTGGTGAATGTTGATTTGGAGAATAAGAGGGTTGGTTAATGGTTATTAGTTATTATGTTATTAGCTATTTTTATAGATTTAAGAACAACGGAAAATAACCAATAATTAATAACCAATAACGATTTCACACACTCAAGAAAAACACAAAAAAATCAATTAGTACTTTAAGTCTAAAGACAAATCTACCCAATCTCCCTCTGCGGCAACGGCTCATAATTCCGATTAATAATAGGCAAAATTATCAGACCAATCAAGCCATAAAGCACATTACAACCAATATTTATTGAGAAGAAAAGGATAATCGAAAACGAGAATGCATCCGCACCGTCAATGCCATAAAACTGCACTAAAGCAGCCGTCACCAAAGCGTTATAAGAACCTAATCCGCCCGGAGTAGGTATCACAATTCCCAATGCACCCGTCACGAAAATTATCAAACCCGCCAAAGGTGTCAATTCTGCCGTCGGAGCAAAGGCGAAAAATCCTAAATAAGTCATCAAGAAGTACATGAACCAGATGTTGACAGTATGAAAAAGGAATTGTCCAGGGCTATCCATTTTACGAATAGTTTGTACGCCTTCCCATAGTCCTTCTACCAATCCTACTATTTTTTTTACAAAAGGAATTTGAGAGACTTTCTCCCAATTCTTCCAGATTAAACCTGCTGCTATTAAGCCGACTGCTGCTAATCCTATTCCTATTTTCACTAACAGTGGTAATCCGTCTGTTCCCCCTTCCGCACTATTTTGAGACTCTAAAATGAAGTTCCAAAGCTTATCAAACTCTAAAGTAAAAGCCAATGCCATGACAACCAAAAGTGCCAAAACATCCGTAATTCGTTCCGTTACAATTGTTCCTAAAACTTTCTCAACTGGCATTTTTTCATAACCAGAAAAAGCAGCAGGACGCATAATCTCTCCAATACGCGGAAAACCTAAATTCGCAAAGTAGCCAATCATCAAAGTAAAAAAGGCATTCACAGGACGTGGCGAGTAACCAAGAGGTTTTAACAATAACATCCAACGCGCTGCACGAGACAAATTACTAATCGTATAAACAGCTAAAACTGCCCCAATCCAAGACCATTTCACTTGACTAAAATCTCTAATTATCTTTTCTAGAAAAGTCCCACATTCTGCAACTGATTGACCTTTTTGTGCACAGTCTTCAATCCAATTTGCATTTTGACTGCGGTAAACCAAATAAAGGATACCTAAACCTAATCCGAAAAAAAGGATAATTTTGAGAATGTTGGTGAGTGTCTTATTCATTTCTTTAGTTGACAGTTCCCCTTCTATCGTCGGGGTGACAAAATTATTGAAAGTTGGAAGGGCGCGCAAGTAAAAACTCCAACTATTAAGAAAGGGTGAACTCGCATGAGTTCACCCTTTCTTTTGCAAAGATAAATTTCTTTGTTGCACCGAAGGTAATTCAGTACAAAGTATTTAGTACTCTTAACTTAAACAACTTGATTATTGTCGTCAGGAAAAACAGCTATTGGCTTGTAAGTCTTCGCTTCTTCCGCATCCATCCATGCATAAGAGATGATAATAACTAAGTCATCTATCTCTGCACGACGCGCTGCGGCACCATTCAAACAGATTGTTCCTGAGCCACGTTCGCCACGAATGACGTACGTTTCGATGCGCTCACCGTTGTTGTTGTTCACAATCTGAACTTTCTCACCTTCTAATAAGTTGGCAGCGTCCATCAAGTTTTCGTCAATCGTAATCGAACCTACATAGTTAAGATTCGCTTCCGTGACTTTAACACGGTGTATTTTCGATTTGAACATTTGTAAAAGCATAGGCGTGTCAAATGTTGAGGAAACTAATTTTGATTATCAAAATATGATTTCCGGTTAATTTTTAATCGTTCTTTGACAAATCCTGTGACGGGAAAAAATGAAAAGCTAAAATCAAATAATTACTTAGCTTTTTATTTTTTTACGTCACCTATCATAGGATTTGTCAAAGAACCTTTTTAATATAGTCTAAAAGTTCCTAAAGAATAATTTATGCAAATGTATTCCCTTTTTCGGACATTTAAAACCCTTTACATTATTAAAACGACCGAACGGTCGGTTTTATCACAATTTTAAACAACTAATTAATTGAAAAGTTGATTTTGCTCTAATTAGACGTCGGACACTTCTATAAAATAAGTACCCGTAAACATAGAATTACCAAGAAATTAATCAAATTAAGTGTCTGACGTCTGGTACTGGAATTTCTTGACAACAAAGCCAAGTGTCAGACGCTCGTACTTGCCCAAGTCTGCAATAATTCTTTAAATTCATGACTCTTTATTCATTTAAGCCTCCGACACTTACAGTTATGATTTATAGTAATCTTTCAAAAATTCTGGCAGATGCCGAGCTGCAGCCAACTCCCGATATTTCGTCCGCGCCTCTCCAGCAGGATAACCGAAATAAGTTTTCCCTTCTTCTAAATTTTTAGAAATTCCCGACTTAGCTAATATCACTACATTAGAACCTATTGTCAAATTTTGCGCCACACCGACTTGACCATACATCACCACATTGTCACCAACAATTGTCTTCCCTCCTATTCCGACTTGACCCGCTAACAAACAATGCTTCCCAATCACCGCACCATGACCAATATGAACTTGACAATCCAATTTCGTTCCTTGACCAATAATCGTATCTCCTGAAACACCTTTATTAACAGTACATCCCGCTCCTATTTCTACATCTTTCTCAATAATCACTCGACCTCCAGAACGCCATTTCATGAATCCTTCTTTCGTCTTTTTGTAATAAAAAGCTTCTGTTCCGATTATCGCTCCCGCTTGTATAGTTACATTTTCTCCTAATTCTGAATATTCTCCAATGACAGCATTCGCTTGAATATGGCAACCTGCGCTTATTTTTACCTTATGTCCAATAATGACATTCGGTTCGATAATCGCACTTGGATGAATCTCCGCGCTGTCCGCAATATTTTTTGTTTGGGGAATAATTGGACGATACTCTAAAATGAGCGAATTGTAAACTTCGAAAGGGTTTTCGCAAACAAGAATGGTTTTACCTGGAGGGCAATCTGCTTTTTCATTCAATAAAATGATAGTCGCTTCAGATTTCAAAGACTTCTGAAAATATTTCTCTACATCAGAAAATGTAATATCTCCAAATTCTACTTTATGTATTTCGTTGATGCCCGTCGCCTCATTATCAGTATTTCCGATAAGCGTCGCGCCGTACTTTTTAGCTAAATCTTTGACAGACAGTGGTGTAGGAAATCTCATGTTCTTTTTAAGATTTTAGATATTAGACTCAAAATGTTAGACTGCTATTTTAACTTCATTTAATCATGAGTCATATTCAGAGGATTTAAAGACGCAGAGCAATCTAAAATCTAACGTCTAAAATCTAACATCTCCCTTTAAGTAAAATGCTTTAACATAATAACCTCTTTCTCCGTCAAGTGTCTAAACCAACCACGTGGCATATCTTTCTTCGTCAATCCTGCATAGTACACTCTATCCAATTTGAGCACTTCATAACCCAAGTGCTCAAAAATGCGACGAACGATACGATTGCGACCAATATGAATACCGATACCAACCTCGTTATCTTTACCTTTACGTACATAATCTACGCTGTCCACTGGTGCCAATCCGTCCTCTAAAGTCAAACCCGCAGCAATCTCTTTGATGTGCGCTTTGGTTACTGGCTTATCGGCAGTAACTTGGTAAAACTTTGTAATCTCGTGAGAAGGGTGAGATAATTTTTTCGCTAAATCACCGTCATTTGTCAAAAGTAAAAGTCCCGTCGTCGCACGGTCTAATCGTCCGACAGGGTAAATGCGTTCTTTCACTTTGTCACCAATAATGTCCATGACTGTCCGGCGATTGCGCTCGTCACTCAAAGTTGTCACGGCATCTTTGGGCTTATTCATCAGTATGTAAACAAAAGTTTCCTCCTGTTTAAGC
>CALDUB010000319.1 GCA_937923465.1 uncultured Saprospiraceae bacterium | reverse complement strand
TTGACACCGAAAGCAAATAAACACCTGTCGGTAAGTCTGAAATATCCATTTGATTATCAGACAGTTGCAGCAGGCGAATTAGCCTGCCCGTGATGTCTGTTAATACAGCATCAGCCGTATCATTTTCTGGTAAACCCGTGATTGTAATCGAAGAATGAGACGGATTAGGATATATCCGAATATCCTCTTTGTCGTTTGTTCGGAAAACTTCAACTACTTTTGAATAGTCTGTTTTACCGTCAAAATCTATTTGCTGCAAACGATAGTAATTGACTCCGACTACCGGATTGAGGTGACGGTAGGAATAGTTTTGCATGCTTTCCGTATTACCTGCGCCTGTGATAAAGTCAAGTTTCGTCCAAGTCTGACTATCTTCCGAATGTTCAAGATAAAATCCTCTGTTATTGACTTCTATTTGCGTTTGCCAATCGAGTTCTGTTTCATCTTTTTGATTTAAACGAGCAGCAAAATCGGTCAGTTCTACTGGTAGCAGAGAGCTATAAGTGAATGTCTGCGTATATGTTGTACCACGATAATCCGCTTCGATAGTCCAAGTACCAAAAGGTCCCGCTGCTGGTAAATTCCAACTCCATAGCCAATAATAAGTCGTGCCGCTGCTTGTACTGGTCTGCGACCAAGAGTTCCAAAGGGAATTATCCGGTCTGCGCAAACGTAAATTAATCGTATTTCCTGTCTCTCTGTCTTGCCAATAGGCACCGATATAAACTGTTTCGCCAGGGTTAAAGTCGCTCTTAAAGTTAGGCTCTTCATCAGTACCAGGGCAGCCTAAAACGGGTGGGGCACTATGTGTTAATAAAGCATTGAGCGTCGGGACACGATTAGCAGGTTGATTAGCCCACCAGCTTGTCGTGTTGTAAGTATTACAAGAGCCTTGATACGGGTCTATTCTGTTTGCGGCGGTGTAAGGTGTTGTTTCGTAAACTTCAAAGTGTAAGTGTGGAGCTGTAGAACATCCTGAACTCGCCAATACTCCTAGATATTCCCCCGTACTCACAGTTTGTCCGACTGCTTTTGTCGTTAATGAACTGTTTTTCAGGTGTCCGTACCACGCAATTGAGCCGTCAGCGTGTTGTACATAAACTGCATTCCAAGTACCAAAACAAGAACAATGGTCATCTGCTTGCCCGTCGTCTTTTCCGATGATTGTTCCGGGTGCAGCGGCGATGACCTCTACCATATCGTTGTCATACATATACCAAGCAAAAGGCCAGGTCACGATGTCAATACCGTTATGCCCATCATAGCTACGAGAGTCACAATTGTAGTCTGTAATGCCAGAGCTTGTGTTGTGGTCAACGAAATTAGAAGTGGCATAATAGTTATTGAAATCTAAAGCCGCAGTTTTGCGCAATGGCCAAGCAAAACTTGTTGTTTGTCTCTCTGCTGAAATTGTTAATTTGCCTTCCGCACGTAATTGTTTTGCATTTTCAGTAAGTCGAGCAGCAATACTTTGGTGTTCTTCATCTGATACGCATTTGTCATAAACAGTGTGCTCAAGCGGTCCGCCAGCAATACTGTTTGCTCTATTTATCACTTGAGCAGATATACTATTTACAATTAAAATTAGAGTAATAAAAGATAAAATGAAGTTTTTCATGAGGGTAAAGTTTATGGTTAAAATGAGGTTTCTTAAATACTAAAATTGAACTCCTACACCTACTTGCAGACGCAACTGAACATTATTACCTTCCACTCGCACAGGGCGCAATGGAAATCCTACTTCTTCATAAAAGAGCGAGTAATTTTCGTTCGTACGTATCTGTGGTAAATCAAAACGCAAACGTAAATTCAAGTAAATCCGCGAGCCGACACCAATAGCAGCCTCTCCATACGGGCGTAATACCGTAGCATTATCAAAGGCTTCTCTGAATTTCAAATCTAATGCCCAAGGTGTATATTGTTGATTTTTATTATCTGCCCGTAAACCGAAGTGATGTAGTGCCACACCGCCACCAAATGACCAACGAAAGAAACGACGAGACCAAGTACAAAATTCACCGCCAACGGCCAATGTCGTTTGCTCAAGAGAAATCCCTTTGTAGGTATTGAGTAAGAGAGGGTCTGTGTCTGTAGGGTCATCTTTATTTTCCAGACTCGGACCACCGAGGTAATAAGTATAGGCATCATTCAATTCCCATGCTGCGCGTTCAAAATGAACAGTACCATAGAGACGGGTCATTCCGCCGCCCTTCCAATTCATATCTGGTAGTAACATGTGTTGAAAACGAAGTGCCATCTGACGATTAAAGAAACGCTCGTTTCTATGAATTCCTTCGGTCGATTGATAGTCTGGTTTACGCCAAAAGTGATTGCGCTGTCCGATGCCTGTTAGAGGCAAGAACTCTAAAGTCATGCGGCGCGGCTGTTCTACTTCTAGCCAGCCTTTGACCTTGATACGGGTGCTTCTTGAATTTATTGCACCGTCTACATTTGCGTTTTGGGCGTGTAGGTTTGCTGTTGTACAAAGCAAAATAATGCTGAATAAGAGGTTTGTAAGTTTCATTTCCAATATTTTATTTCGGTGTAAAATGCGGTTGTTATCTTACTATTACCGAAAGTGGGGTAGTGTTACTGGTTTTTTGGATTTATTTTTTGTTGTAGAAGTAAATGGGGAAATCGTCATCTAGATAATGTGTCTCTATATAAGGATTTTGACCTGGTTCTTCAGGAAATTCTTCCCTTACTAAGAAAGGAACACGCGCTTCTAAATACTTACACAATTCTCTAACTGTCAAATACTTAGTGTCTCTTTCTCTATCTTTTTCATCAATAATATTAGCATTAATTTTCCCCAAAAGGGTAGGAGCTTCAACATTTTTGAAAGCCTCTACTAAAGCCTCTGTAAAAGCACCATTTTCCCATTCTTTGTGTTCATATGATTTTTCTTCTGCACGACAGGAAACTAAAGCTCTGACGTTCTTTGCATCTTTATTAATCTTAATAATAGCATCGCTAACCTCTACATCTGCTCCGAGTTCGGATGATTTACCACCGTAAGCTATTGTTCCACTATTACAAGCATCTATAAATAGTATTTTTTTTGCCTCAATATTGTTTAATCGTTTTATAATTTCATACTGATAGTCTATCGCTCCATTAATATAATCCGATATTACATAATCTGAAGGTTGCAGATAAAATCCATTTTCTTCCTCATAATCAGATTTGTAACCATGTGAAGATATATAAATAATAATTCTATCATTATCTCGTATTTCTCCGTTTTTAGCTTTTGAAATGAGTTTAAGAAATGCTCTTTCTATTTCTTTTTTCGTAGTATTTTCTCTCTTATTTAATAAAGTGACAAAAGCCTCATTATATATCATTCCTGCTCCTGTCTGTGCTTTATACATATCTACAAAGTCTCTTGCATCATTAGACGGATAGAGTAGATTTTGGCCAGGCACACCAATTGCTAAAATATGTAAATTAGGCTTATTTATACTATAAGAAATAGTAAGAGATGAAGAATTTTCTATCAAGTCATTTTTCCTAATACTTGCTTTTATTCTATGCTCCCCAGGAGTGAGGAATAGTTTCCCAGAAAAAGTAAATTCTTGCCTTTTTCCTACTCCGTCTTGATTATCTAATACGGATGATAATTTAACTTCATCAAACTTAGAACCTTTTGATAAAGGGTTATCATCAAGATAAATTGTAAAATCTTCTTCTTCTAATTTTAAATTGGAAATTGCTCTTATTTCAATATCATATTCAGCTTTACTTGCGATATATTTTTCACCTTCTTTTGTGGTAGGACTTGGTGAAATCCAAGTTAGAATTGCATAATCATTCTTAACTGGTACTTTATCTTCTAAGAAAAGTGTAAAATCACGCTTTTTTTCAAAATCATATCCTTTTTCAGAAATATGAGACTTAATAACAATGCGATCTCCTCGGTACACCTCCTCTGCTTTAAACGTAAACTTAATTTGTTTTTCTTCGCCTACTTTTAATTCAGATAAAGTGATAATTTTATTACTAACTGGCGTAATATAGAGTTCAGTATTTAAGCGAATTTTTACATTTTTTGCACTACGATTACCTATATTTTGAACTACGTAATTTACCGTAATATCTTCTCCATTTCTTCCGGTTTCTATGGGTGCATCATTGATTGAAAAAGTAGCCGTCGAGATAGCAAATTTAGGTTCTGCTTCTTTGATACACTCCACAGAAAAATTGATTTTTTCAGAAGCAAGTTCTTGACGCTCAGAAGCAAATTTAATTTCAAAATCGGTCTTCCCGTTTTTTAATTTTGAACCGCCAAAAACAGGCAAAAATACTTGATACTCTTCATTTGGGGCAATTCGAGCAATCCTTAATTCTTTATTATAATAAAATCCACTTGTTTTTTCTTTCAAATGCCCCGTACTAATTACAATTTTCTCTACTCCTATATCAGAAGTATTAGTCAATGTAAAAGCAACATAACCTCTTTCATTGGGGTTTAAAACACCATCTTCATTTTCATCATAAAAAGTAGCTTTACTCGAACGCAAAATAACTTTACCCGAAGGTAACACCCTCTCATCAGTCGGTACTTTCAATGCCCAAGCATCAAAAAGAAGTTTCTTGCCCGAAGCAGACGCACCTGCAGCTATTATACTTCCATCATAATCAGTTACCAATGCTCGAAATTCGTCCTGACTATTTTTACCAAAAAGCAAGTCCATATCTGACATCCGCTGACCGTCTTGATTAACCTTGACAACCCAAGCTAAATCTCTCTTCGCTCCTCTCTCAAATGAACTATTATACCCACCTAAAAAGTAGTTACCATCAAAATCTTGAGTCAAACCTAAAGCTCCATCATAGCCACTACCACCGTAGTTTTTACGCCATATTTGTCCACCCGTCCGATAAGTTTTCATTAAAAGTATATCTTCTCTTGTCTCTTTTTCATAGGTTGTTCCTGTAAAAATTAATGTCCCGTCCTTGTTTTCAATTATCTGTTTTATACTTCCATTAGCATATTCTTCCTTCCATTTCCGTGTAGGAGTATCATCAAGCCCCATTACAAAGGCTGTCTGGGTATATTTATCTTCTTCTACGTGACCTGCTAAGACATATTGTCCTTCTAGATTTTGTAATAAAGTATTAGCATAACTCCTTCCTACAGAAAAAGGGAATATCTTTTGCCATACTAACTCACCCTGCGCAGATATTTTCGCTACAAAACATGCCCCATTTTTATGACCAGATACAACTAAATTGCCATCTCTATCTTCTATAATATCAAACAGTTCGTCATCTTCTTTACTCCCGACCGCCAAATACCAAAGAGGGCGACCTTTCTCTGTAACTTTTAAAATCAATCCGTCCTTTTTCCCATGATATTGCTCTACTTCTTTAGATGTAGTATGTCCTGCTATCGCGTAACCGCCGTCTCTCGTTTGAACAAGAGCATTAGCTCCATCTGTTCCTGAAAGTACGATTGGCTTTTCATAGTTAACATAATGTAATTTATCAAGAGAAATAAACAAGATATCTTTACCCGATGCTCCTGGAGGGTTTGTCTCACCAATCATCGTTAAACCACCTTCATTATTAAGAATAATATCATTAGCGGCATCGTCGAAAAATGTTCCATACTTTTCTTCCCATTCTGGCTCTGAAGTTTGGGAGAAACAAATGCTTATAGAAAAAAATATTAAAACTAGGATGTGTGTAAGTGTGTAAATTTTGGTCATCTTGATAGTGGGTTTATACGTTAAAATGTAGGTTCTTTAAAATAGCTTAAGGGATACGACAGATAAGTCGTTCCCTCAAGTAAAAACACAAAAAGATTTTATGATTAAGTGATTGTTATATATATAATTTACTAAACTATTTAATCGTTATCGCTTCAGCTTTATTTCCTCCAGCGAAAGTCAGATGTCTTAACTAAAGGAATGTCCACATATCCGGCTCGCGGTAAAACAGGAGTTTGCTTTTTCCCGTAAACATCTTTCACTAATTCACGCGTTCTGTCTGATAAATAAGCATATAATTCTCCAAAATAAATCCAGCCATCACCATTAACATCAGCTGCTCCATTCATTCCTTCTAACCATGCCTCGGTAAAAGCACCATTTTGCCATTCAGGACTTTCATAAGAATATTCAAGAGCGCTATTGCTAAGTACTGTATAAATTCTTTCCTCCATTATCGGTCGTATCGGAGAATCTGGAGAATAAACAACAGGTTCCGCTGTCCAATCAACAGGACTTGCACTGGCATCCAAAAACATCATTTTGACGCAAGGAATAGTTTTTAAATCTTGGTAAATCTCTGTGTAGTTTAACGAAGTAGATAATGGCTCCGTTATTTTTGTGTTGCTTGCTTGAATGAAAAGTTCGTCTTGTTCTGTAAATCCTTGCGATGAAATGTAAATCATTATCATATCATCTGCACTAATATCTCCCTCAATGTAAAGGTCTTTAAGGCGTGTAATCTCACGTTCAATAGTTTCCTTTGTAGTCGAGAGAGAGTCTGTATATGCTTTTATACTTACTTCCGTAAAACTTTTCTTAATGTTATCAGATTTTAAAAAATTCTCAACATCATTTATATCCTGCCCTGTAAACTCTAAATTGCGAAACGCAGGTCCAAAAAGTACTGCATGTAGAGTATTGCCGCGTGTAGCTTTTGCTCGATTTGTATTGAAATTAATAAAAAGTGGTAATATAGGATGCTCTTTTGTTAGCACTCCTTTTAAACCTTTACTATTTGCATTTTTGCTATCAATACTTGACGGTAGTAAATCTAACAAATTTTCCATAAAACTCAACTCCTTCTTTTCAGCAGAAAAAGGTTTAAACTCAATTTTATCTTTTGAAAATAAAAAGCAAATTTTCTCATCTCCCTCTGCTTTATCTTCTAAAGCAAACCCATTATGTGCTCCTGGAATAGTTATTAATCCAGTAACAATCTCATAAGGTTCTTCTTCCAAACCTTGTGCTATTCCCTTAGTTTCCGAAAAATGATAACAGTAGAATGTATCGATATGTACAGTCTCTGCGGTAATCTCTAGTTGATACACCTCTCCCCTTTTCCAGTCTTGTTTTTCTAAAACATAAAAAGGCATTTCTGCACCAGAAGAAGCTGCTAAGTTAGCTTTTGTATAATTTATCGCATATCCAATGCCTACATCCGTAAACTCTGGATATTGCACTTTTGCAGAAATACTGATACTATCTTGTGCTGATAAATTTCCTACCAATAGACAAACTATTGCAAGTAAATAGATATTATTTTTCATAACTCGATAAATTGGTTTCTTGAAAAGCGGGGTGAATTAGTATAGTAATTCACCCCTTCCTAAAATCAAGATAAAATTTGGGGTTAATGGTTTTTATGAGACTAATGAGTCAGACTAATTAGCTGTTACCGTTAAAATTAAAGGCACTAACGTCCCTTTATCTTCAGGAATATCTTGTGCTGTAAATTGCATCTTATCTAAAGAATACTGTACACTCTCCGCAGGTACTAATAGGTCAGAGAAAGTATTCTGTACATTATTACAGTAATTTCCTCCTTCACTTTTCACCTGTTCCATACGTTCATCTATGTCTTTAATACTGTATTCAGAATATAAAACAATCAAGTTATCATCGCCTTTGCTACTTACTTGCAAAGCATTGCCTTCTCCAGGTATGATGATTTCTGTGTCTTCTGAAGGTATCCAATCTGCTAGATTAACATTTTCAAATGCATCCAAACCTTGTGAAGAAGGCCAATGCTTCGTCATTTTTCCTGTAGCATCAATGCTGTATACATAGACATACTCTCCTGCTTGCATGTTTTTACTCACTAACTGAAAAACATCATTCACTTTCCAATCTTTACGCACTAAGCTATAAGCATTTGTCTCTTTGTCAAAAGCGGCTTCTGCATCTTGAAAATTAATTTCTTTTTCTCCTTTGTCATTAGTGACATATCCTGTAGGAAAACGAAAGGCGAAATCTCCTTGAAGATTAATCTTTTTTGTTACATCAACAGGTACATCAGTACCAGGGTCTTCTGTTTCTGGTTTATCTGTCTCAGGGTCTTTTTCATCTGGCACAACAACTACAGGTGGATCTAATACCATATCATCATCCAATAACATAGTAAATCCGTACTTCACTAATTTACCATAGTCTTCTAAATCCATTGTAATAAAACCACCGTCTCCCCAATATGGACCATAGCTATTCATTAGTTCTATTTTCTTCTCAATCAAATCATAGCCAATTACAACCATGGCATGACCTCCAAGTACATTATCATTCTCTTCCCACAATTCCCAATGCTTTTGTCCTGCATTAACTGACCAAAAACTTGTAGTAACATTCATACCAATTAAGACTGGCTTATTATCACTCAAAGCAGTTAAAGTCTGATCAATTTTAACTTGTGCCTCATCATCAGATTTAAAAATTGCAGCAAAGTCTTTTATCTTAAAAAAGCCTGCTTCACTATGTTGTTCTTCTCCAGGAACTACTGTACAGTTTTCATTTCCATCTTCAAAAGAGGTACTTAAACATACTCCTTTCTCTGTCATCAACCATAAGGCATCAGTCAAACGTGAGCCACAACCACAATCATCACAAGGGACTTTTATCTGGTTATAAATGTAACCTGGCGAGTGCATTTGTTCTGTAATCGCTTGACGGTCAGTTATGTTGTTTTTGATAGACTTTTCTATCGTAAACCCAGAACGTGTTGCATGTCCTACACAAGAAGCTGCTTTACCTTGGTCAGTTGGTATCGGGCAATACATGCGTAAACTAACTGCTGGTTTAATATTATTAAATTTTCTACCCGTTACTGGCAAATGATAAGGCACATCTAAGTACGCAGCATCATCAAAGGACAGTCCAAGTCCACGTTCTCCTTGAGCAAAACTATTACTAAGGACAATTAAAAAAATGAATGTTGTTAAGGCAATTAGTTTTTTCATCGTTGATTAAAGTTGTATGAAAGATTTACGGTTCTGACTTATTATTCCTGTTTTGAAAAAGTGTTACCGTTTTGTTTGAGATTATTTTATTTTTTCACGCAATTCATCTATTTCGAAAAGTAAAGATGTTGCTTGTGTTCCAAATATGCTATTTGTTTGCAGTTTCTTTAGAAGTACTTCTGCTTCTTCTATTTGGCTTACTTTCAAATGAGATAGCGCAGAATAAAAAGAAGCAACTTCTGCATATATATCTGTTTCTGTCGTAAAAGGTTTTAGTGTTTCTATAGCTTGACTAGCCTGATTGTCGTAGTAAAAAGAAAGTCCTAAATAGAGTGCTGCTCCTGGATTGCTGTCACGGTCTCTAGCTAAGGTTAAAAGCTCAATGGCTTCTTTATAATCAAAACGGTCATATGCTTTCAACCCACTTGAAAGAAAAGAAGTCTCTTTCTCATCGTAGCTTATAAGATTTTCAAACGGTTCATTATAATCTGCTAATACCTCCTCTATTTTATCTTGAGGAAGAGGTCTACTATTATTTTCCTGAGGAAGAAATTTAAATATGGCGAAACCTATCAATCCAATTATAACTGCCGATAGTATCCAAGTCCATAAATTACTAGATGATGGATTCTTAGAAGTATTCATTTCTTTTTCTAAGGCATCTAATCCTTCAAAGTCAGGTTTAATTGAAAGTCCAGAAGTAGAGGCTTTAATATTTTCAGCCACCGCCCTTCGTTCAAAAGTATCTCGTATCTGTTTAAAAAATTGCACCTGTTTACTGAGTTCGTCATCAGTCTTTAGTAATCTATCAAATTCTATGCGCTCGGCAGTTGACATCTTATTATTGATGTAATTTTGAATATCTTGTTCTGTATATTTAGAATATCCTGGCATCTTTTCTATTTTTTATTCTATTGATTATAACTATCTTATCTCTAAGATAATTTTAATCAGAAGATTTTCGGTTAGCCAGAAATTTACGCAATTTTTCTTTACAGTCATGCATTCTCTTTCGCATTGCGCCATGATTGATTTCTTTTGCTTCTGCCAACTCTTTTAATGTTTTACCTTCAGAATAGAACAAACGTATCAATTCTCGACACTCTTCTTTGATAGTTTCTAGACCTTCCTCCATTAATAGAAAAGTATTTTCTTTCTCTTCTCTATCTTCAGAAGC
>CALDUB010000318.1 GCA_937923465.1 uncultured Saprospiraceae bacterium | reverse complement strand
AGCTCGACTTTAGCCATTTGAAAGAAATGAAAACCTAATGGTTATAAGTATTTGATAAACAGAAGTTTAGTTTCTTTACAGTCATAGTAAATACATAACTGTAAGTTAACTCAAACCCCACAAATCGGACATTTCATAACTTCTTGATTCTCAAATCAATATTTCATGATTTGAAGAATTAGAAATGGCTAAAGTCGAGGTAAGTACGTGACACTATTTATGTGGATAAATTTGACAGAGAGATTTTTATGATAGTTTTCTTTTGAAAATCGTTGCATGCCGTGTGCCGATGCTTTGCTCGGCGGTCTGCATCACAGCCTGCTCCGACACTTCGAGGGAACTATTTTCAAGAGGAAAATAGCGTGAAAACATCCTGTCAAAATGTCTAGATAAATAGGGTTACGTACTTAAGTATCGTAGATTTAAAAAACGGTAGTAGCATTTAGCTAAACACAACAATGAAAGATAAAAAAATCATCATCATCGGCGGCGGAGCGAGTGGACTCATCGCCGCCGATTTTTTATCTCAAAAGTATGAAGTACATATTTTTGAAAAGGGAAAGACTGTCGGTCGCAAATTTTTGGTCGCAGGGAATGGTGGTTTTAATCTGACTAATCAGGCGACGGATGCGGAACTATTGGCGCACTACTCTCCTACTCCAATTTTACACGCAGCTTTGCAGCAGTTTGGGACAGAAGATACTCGAAAGTACTTTGCAGGTTTAGGTATTCCGACCTTCATTGGCAGTAGCGGACGTGTGTTTCCTGAGCGTGGTTTTAAGCCTATTGAAGTCTTGCAGGCATTGAAAAATCGCTTGCTTGAAAATGGCGTTTCATTTCATTTCAAACATGAGTTTATTGGTTTTGACGCCGACATGAAGCCTCTCATTCGCAATGAAGAAGAGACGCTCACTCCATTTGCAGATAAGTATCTTTTCGCGCTCGGTGGTGCATCTTGGTCGGTCACAGGTTCTGACGGAACCTGGTTAGATTTCTTCTCTCAAAAGGACATTAAAACGGTTCCTTTTCAGGCTTCAAACTGTGGATTAAATGTAAATTGGTCAGAGAACTTCAAAGAGAGACATGCTGGAAAACCTTTAAAAAACATTGCTGTTACTTGCGGAAATAAAACAGTAAAAGGAGAAGGATTGATTACGGAATATGGTTTGGAAGGCAATGCAATCTATCCAATTATTCCAGAAGTTCGCGCAGCCTTAAATCGAGGAAAAGAAGCCCTTTTATATTTTGATTTCAAAACACAAAACACTGAAAGTCAATTGTTTAACAAAATAGAAGGTAGACTTTTAATTCCTAAAAATTATGCTTTCTCATTCAAATTAAGTAAAAGTCAGATTGCACTCATCAAGGAATATTCGACTAAAGATGAATATTTAGATTGTGAGAAATTTATTGGTAAAATAAAAAGAACAACTGTTAAAGTAGAGAGTTTAAGACCAATTGAAGAGGCAATTTCTACAGTTGGAGGCATTGATATTTCGGAAGTCAATGATGATTTTTCATTGCGTCAGTTTCCACATTTATTTGTGTTGGGAGAGATGTTAGATTGGGATGCGCCGACGGGTGGTTTCTTGTTGCAAGGGTGTTTTTCGAGTGCTGTATATAGCGCTAATTCTCTATTATAAAACCTACTTCTGCCAAGAAATTCCAATCATTCCTAATCCTTTATCTATCAAATCGTTCACCTCTTCGGATACTTTAAAATAGTAAATTCCACTCACAAAAATCAAGGAGATAAGAGCAGAACGTAATCCTAGACCGAGGATTACTGTAAACATGTTATGAGATAAAGTAGGCACACATGTCCCCGCCAAGTAAGCTATCAAAGCAATAATAATTAACACAATATACTTAGATGAAAAAGGATGCATTTTCATTTTTTTCCAGACGAATAAAGTCTTAGAAAAGTTGTAAACTATCTTAGAAAGCATAGTCGCAATAGCAGCACCAGCTCCAAAAAATATCGGGATAAAAAATAAATTACTCCCAATATTAACAGCCCCCATGGCAACTATCAGCCAAAAATGAAAGCGAAAAAATCGCGAATAACCAATAACAAAAGAATTGATACCCGTAGCTTGGTCTACCAAAGTCCCAATGCCTAAAATGAGCACAACGTACTTGCCGTCTAGATACTTGCCACCATTGGGTATTATCGAAAATAAATCATCTATCGAAGCCCAAATCCCAATAAAAAGCAATAGTCCAATCGTCAGCTGCGTCAATGCCGTCTTGCTATACAATCGAGCGATTTTCTCCTGGTCATCATTTTTAAAAGCATCCGACAAAATAGGATTAGAAATGCCCTCTAGGGCACGCCGTGGCACGTCTATTACATCCGAAATAAAATATCCAATCGTATAAGCTGCGACATTCTTTAGGCTGTCAAGGCTTCCTAACATGAATATATCTATCTGTGTAGCAAGTATGGCACTCATCGACCCAAAAAAGCCGTAACTACCGTAAGACAACATCTCTTTTCGTATCTTTTTCGTATAACTTTTGAAGTTTATCTTTAGAAACAACTGACCTAAGTATCTCAAATACAACAAGGTAGAAATAACAGCAATAACATATATGATTGCTGTACCGTCAAAAATATCTTCAAAATCTAAGTAACCAAATGAATAGAGAATAATTAGAATAGGAACAGAGATTTTCAATAAAATACTCGAAAAAATGGGGGGAACTACTATTCGATGAAAATTAGAAGAATGCCTTCCTAATATATTCAAAATTGCCATAAAGAACACAAAAGGGATTGCATAAGGCAAGTAATCTAAATACAGGTCAGGTTTGTCGGAATAAAAAGAATAAATAGCATCTCGAAATAAATAAACGAGCAACAAAAATACTAGAAATCCAACTCCTACTAATCCTAGATTAAAACCCAACCAACCATTATGTCCATTCTTTTCGTTTTTAAAATTAGGGAAAAATCTAATAATTAAAGAGGCAGAACCAAACAAAACCAAAGGCAGTGCTAATGCCGCCGCTGAATTCACAAATCGAATGATACCAAGCTGGTCTTCTGTCAAATATTTGGGCTGAATGTACAGCAAGTTAACCGCACCAATCGCAATTGCAATGTAGGTGACGAGTGCCTGTTTGATGCCTTGTCTTTGAATTACTCCCATTTTATCTATTGAAAAGCAAAGGTAATAATCTTAATCTTCACATCAGGATTATCTTTAATTAAAGTCGTTTTTGCCTACCTTTGCCCCCGCTTTAATAACGAAACGACTCAAATGCGGATTATCAATAGATTAAAATATTTCTTAACGTATTTCTTTTGGATGCTCATCGAAAGACCACGCATCAAGAAATTCAAGAATAAACATCAAGGTGAAGACTGTTTCATTATTGGAAATGGCCCTTCGTTGAATAAGATGGACTTATTAAAATTGAATGATTATCACACCTTTGGGATGAATAAGATTTACATGATTTTTAAGCGTGTAAATCTAAATTTATCTTATCTCGCCGCGGTGAATAATCTAGTTATTGAACAAAGTAAGGCGGAATATGAGAGTATGGATACGCCTATTTTTGTAGCTCATAAGAAGTCTAAAGGAGTCATCAAAAAGCGCGATAATGTCTTTCGTTTGTTTACAAAAGGTGGTCAAGAATGGTCTTTTGGCAGTCTCGAAGAACCAATTTTTGAAGGTATGACAGTTACTTATGTTGCTTTGCAAATGGCGCATTATATGGGCTTCAAACGTGTATTTTTAGTAGGTGTTGACCATAATTTTGTGCAATCAGGAAATCCACACGAAAAACAGACAATGAAGGGCGCAGATATGAACCATTTTGACCCAAATTACTTTGCTGGAAATGAATGGCACTTAGCAGATTTGAAAGGTTCTGAAGTCTCTTATCAAATGGCAGATTATGCTTTTTGTAAAACAGGCGGCAAGGTGTTTGATGCGACTGTTGACGGTAAGTTACAAGTTTTTGAAAAGATTGATTTAGAGAAGGCTTTTGAGCTTGCGAAGAAGAAATAATGAGTATAAATTCTAAAGAAAATATTGCAGTTTTCAGTTTAAATCCAGACCTTATTGACGGTTATGGACACTATCTTCATTATGATTTAAAAATCAAATCGCATTTATCTTCACAAGTTTCTGACTTTTACATCTTTGCACACCAAAGCTACCAACACACTGGTAATCAGAACTTTATCATTCCAACTTTCGCTAAAAAGACTTATGATGACATTCCTCTTTTGAGTTATTCAGATTTAGAAAAATACAAGGACGGACTGCGCAAAGCATTTGCTGTCATTGATAAAACCGATGCCGATAAAAAAGTCGTTTATCAGTATATGGGTTCTATCTGGCATGCTTGGGCTTTGGCTGAAATCATGCAAGAAATACCTCTCCAAAACACTACTTTCAAAATCAATATTTTTCATGACCGTGCGCGTTTGTTAACAGGAGATTTTAGAAAGTCTTCCTATTTCCCAGAGTATGATTTCATGTTAAAACAGCTAACGCAAAGTCCGCTGCAAATCTATACAGACACTTACGAATCACAAGCAGCTTTTGAGCAATATTTTGCTGTAAAAACACCTTATTTCCCTATGTTTTCTGTCTCTAACTTTGGAGAGATTAAAGAGAAAGCGATTGGAGATACCATTCAATTTTGTTACCCTGGAAATGTCCAAAAGGCAAAAGGTTTTGATGTTTTAGTAGAGGCATTAAAAGAGACAGATTTAAATGCAGGCCATTTTAAAATTCGGACCTTCATTTCTTATCTGCAAAAGGAATTGAAAGCTTGGATAGATGATTTGCCGACGCACCCTAATATCGAAGTTGTCGAAGGAAGTTTGAGCACGGAAGAATATTCTAAGTTATTACAAGAAGCGGACGTTATTTTACTGCCTTATCGCGCAGCAGATTTTGGTGGACGTACCTCTGGCATTTATGCAGATGCAGTGATATTGGAAAAACCTGTCGTCATCACCCGCGAAACTTGGGGCGGCACTTATACTGAGAAATACGGAAATGGTATTTGCTTTTCAGACGGAAATGCAAAGGAAATGCAGCAAGCTATTCAGCAAATAATCAAAGAATATCCGCAGAAAAAGCAGGCAGCAATAGAGGCAAAAAAGCAGTGGTTAAGAGGAAATGGCATTCATGCATTTTCGGATGAACTCCTATCACAAAACACTGATAATCAAGCTTTCATAAATGATTTGCCGAGTTCACAATTGAAGGAATTTTTATCTACTCACCGCCCCTCTGGTTTTGCCTTGCTGATAAAACGCGCGAGGTCATCTGACTTAGCAATGCAGTTAAAAAAGCATTGGATAAAATTTTATCATAAAATTTGAGGTCTGCCCTCAATCTTCTTTTGAAAATACGTTTATATACAAATCGTAAACCTTTCCGCGCAATTATTGTATTATAGAGACAATTTTTAAGTTTCACATTTATATTTACACAAAACTATTATGCGAATTTCCGCCTTCAGAAAAGCTCACTTTAATGCTGCTCACCGTCTGCATATTTCTAATCTTAACGATGAAGAAAATGCACGAATTTTCGGTTCATGCAGTAATCCTTTGTACCACGGTCATAATTATGATATGGAAGTAAAGGTGACGGGCGAAGTTGACCCACGCACAGGTTATTTAATTGACTTGAAAATCTTAAAAGATTACATCAAAGAGCATGTAGAAAATGTCTTTGACCACAAAAATATCAACTTAGAGGTAGAGGAGTTTATGGATGAGAAGATGAATCCTACGGCTGAAAATATCTGTTATGTAATTTGGAAGAGATTGCGCGCGGTATTGGACGAGAAATTTGAATTGACGATACGTTTGTACGAAACACCGCGTAATTATGTGGAATATCCTGCGTCTTAAGATAAACATACAAAGCTCCTACCTTTTGAGAAGGTAGGAGCTCTGTGCTTTGAAGATTAATAACTCTGAACTAGCTCTCTTCCAAGTCTAGTTTTTTCAAGTTCAAGATGTGTCCGTCTAAAACTTCAATATCTGCACTCCAATTCGTAATTATCCATTCTTTCTTAGAGTCAGCGACCAAAACTTTTTCATTTTCACCAAATATCCAAATGACTTTTTCTACTCCAAAATCTAAAAGAGCTTGTATCTTTCTACTCACATAAACCATTTCAGAATTTTTCCCTGTATCTACATTCACGTCTACTTCAAAAATAATCTTGGGAGGAACGCTGATGTAGCCTTTAGTCACATCTTTTCGTGGAAAATCTTGCTTGCTATAAATGGCTTTGTCTAGACTAAATAAATTACCTTCATCTGTTTTTATACCAATTTCATTGCCTAGTAGCTTATACCTTGTACGCCCTATTTCTTCTAAAAAAAATATCTCTATTAAATAAAGAATAGTTGCTTGCATGCCACTACATCCCATAATTTCTTCAACGGTTTTTTGGTTTTCTAATGCTTCTTTCCAACCCTTATATAAAAACACCTCTCCATTAATAATATCGCAGATAAATTCTTTTGGAATCTCTTGGTCAAACTCCTCTGACTTATCTATATCTCCTACTAATAGTACCATAATCAATTAGTTTATTTTATACGAAGTTAGTTTTTTTTCGTGAAAAATGCTTTAGAATTTTACAGAATCAAAGAAATAAATCTTCAACTAACTAGATTTCATTAAAACGACTAATATCCACCTCCTCCTCAATCTTACCTTCCCCAATCAAAAAATCAGCCATCTGCCGCGCAAAAAACGGACCTAGACTCGCCCCTTTTGTTCCCAATCCATTGAATATTCCGACCTGAGGAAATTCTTCATGTATGCCCAAAAACGGACGTCGGTCTTTCACTGTCGGACGAATGGCGCCTTTGTGTTCAACGATTTCAAAAGGAATAGTTAATGCATCTGAAAGACGTTCTTTTAGGTACTTCTTCCCTTCTTCCGTCGGGTCTCCATTTTCGTAAGTCCAATCGTATTTCGAACCAATCCAATAAAGGTCTTTTTCGGGTAAGGGTACAATGAAAATACGGTATTTAAACATCTTAGAAAAGTCAGCATTGGGAATGCGAGCTATGAGAACTTCGCCTTTCGTCCCATTCCAAGGTAAGTAAGACCAATAAGGATTTTCGAGACCTCCAATACCATCACAAAAAATAATTTTATCTGCTTTGAGGTTTCTATATTCGACACCATTTTCCAGCATTTTTAACTGCGAAAAATCAAACTTTTCGGTCTGTAGTTTTCCTTCTTCGATTAGTTTTTCGCGGTAGGCAATCACCAACTTATTCATTTCAGTCTGATAGGAATTAGAAACCTCTCCGTAACTATAAATCTTAGCTGTTTTCCCCTCGATAGTACTCACATTGGCATCTGGCAAAATATAGTTTTGATAAGCATCATCTGTGGTCCGCGCCAACCAATCATTTTCTTCTCCACTATTAAAAAGCGAGCGGATAATATTGCGTTCATGAAAGAATTTCACGCCCAAATCTTCCTCTAATTGACGATAAGTTTCCACCGCCAGAGGTATCAATTCTTCTACTCGCCACGACTTTACATAACGCCGCCCTGTCACTGGATTTATGACTCCCGCTGCGACTGTACTAGCTGCATTAACATGTTGATTATCAACGACTTGAACTGAGCAACCTGCTTTGATTAAAAAGTGAGATAAAAGTGTCCCCGCAATGCCCTGCCCTACTATGATGTACGAATTTTTGATAGGAATTAGTTATTTAAATATTAATTATTTTGTTACTTTTTTGCGAAGCAAAATCCCCTCTTTTATCTTTCCGCCTCCCCGTCTTCGCGGTAAAAAACTTACTCCAAAGACTCTAGTTCCGCCCGCAATTTCTTAGTCATTTTAGCAACAACTAAATCATAAGAATGGTCAATCATCTCAATAATCAAATGACTGTCCAAATCCTCTTCCAACCGAACTGTATTCCAGTGCTTTTTGTTCATATGATATCCACTTAAAATTTCCTCTGGATACTCTTCTCTCAATTGAATCGCACGCTCAGGGTCGCATTTTAGATTTATTGAAATAGGCATACGTTCTAACGAAACCAAGGCGTACATTTTTCCCATTACTTTAAAGACAAGCGTCGACTCATCAAAAGGGAAATCTTCCGTTGTTCCTTTTTTAGTCAGACAATACTCTCGGACGGCTTCGATGTGCATAGTTTTTTTTTAGTTGGTGGTTGAAAGTTAGTGACTGATAGGTACGAAGGTAGGAATATTACGTAGAAAAACCTTACATTTACACCGTCAGAAAACAGCAGTATTTAAACATATTATTAAACTACAAGATGAGTTAGAACCAAAGACGCACAGCCGTCCGCCGTCGACCGTCTACCGTCAACCGTATTACGCCATGCAAGAGTGGATGCCTATTTTTATACTGTTTTTCTCCGTTGTACTCGCCGCTTTGGTGGGTTGGCTACTCGCCAGAATTCGCTTTTCAGGTAAAGGTCTTTTACCTGATGATATCCAAAAAGATTACGTTAGAAAGGAAGTATTTTTGCAATTGCAAGAGCAGTCAGATGTGCTCCGTGAAGATTTGCGGGAACGTGAAATTGAACTGCGCGAAGCAGAAAAAATGCTGTCTGCGGGCAAACAAGACTTACTTCACATTCAATCCAAACTGGATGCGCAGGAAGGTAATTTTATGAATCTACAAAAGCAATCTCAGACTACTTTTGAAAATATTGCGAATAGGTTATTAGAAGAAAAAAGTGAACGTTTTGCTTTGCAGAATCAAAAACAATTACACGAAACACTCACGCCTTTACGTCAAAAGATAAATGAATTTGAGCAAGGTATCGCTGCAAAATTCACGGATGAAGCAAAAGATAAATCTGCTTTAAAAGAGCAAATTCGCCAGTTAGCTGCCTTGAATCAGCAATTGAGTAGTGATGCAAAAAACTTGGCAACTGCGCTGAAGGGAGAAAGCAAGACACAGGGTGATTGGGGTGAATTGCAATTGGAGACTTTGCTCGAAAAATCAGGTCTCCGCAAAGGCATTCATTTCGAAACTCAAAATAGCTATAAAGACAATGAAGGCAGAGAAAAACGTCCCGATTTTATTATCAATTTACCAGACGGCAAGCATTTAATTATTGACTCAAAAGTATCGTTAAAAGCTTATGAAAAATTCTATAATGCAGAAACAGAGGAAGAACAACGCGTCTATTTAAAACGACATATTGAAAGTATCAGAAGCCACATTAAAGATTTAAGCGGTAAAAATTATCAGAATTTATATCAAATCAATACGCCTGATTATTTACTGCTTTTTGTTCCAATCGAACCAGCATTCACGACGGCCGTACGCGAAGACAATCGTATTTTTTCAGAAGCACTCGACCGCAATATTGTCATCGTGACCACTTCTACCCTTTTGGCGACGATGCGCACAGTTTCTTATATTTGGAAACAAGAAAAGCAGAAAAAACACGTTATAGAAATCGCGCGGCAATCGGGACTTTTGTACGACCGTTTTGTAGCTTTTGTGGAAGATTTGAAGGCGATTGGACATCGTTTGGACGGCGCACAATCTTCTTGGCATGATGCTATGAATAAATTGAAACATGGTAAACGATATGGCAATACTTTGATTGGTCGGGCGGAGCGGATTAAGTCTCTTGGTGCGAAGACGAGTAAGTCTTTACCTGCGGAACTTTTGGAGGAAGAGGAGTAGAAATGTCTAATGTTAAATGAATAATGTCTAATTTTACTGCTCTGACTTGTTCGGTGCGAAACAATACTTATGAGTCAGCGTTTATTTACGATGAAGTGTCGGACACTTAAACTGACTAAAAGACGTGAGTTTAAGAGTTAAAAACTAAACTTATGCTTGAATAGTGTCTGCCTGTCCCGTGCGGTTAAGTCGGGGACACTTGTAACGAGAAATCAGATTACAGGCGTCAGACACTACATTTTGCAAATGAAAGAATAAACTTTTGAGTTCTCTTCTTTTAGATAAGTAAAGTGTCCGACGCCGCAGAGAGAAGATAAAAAGTCACGGGAAACTTTATAACCCTACAACTTTACAACCTTTACAACTATTTCAATGGATTTTTTATTCCCAAGTTTTCTATTCGGCTTATTGGCACTTGCGATACCGATTATCATTCATCTTTTCCATTTCCGGAGATTTAAGAAGGTGTATTTCACCAATGTTAAATTTTTGAAGGAGGTAAAAGAGGAGACTTCTGCACGTTCTAAAGTTAAGAACTTATTGATACTTTTAATGCGCTGTTTGGCAGTGGCATTTTTAGTATTTGCTTTTGCGCAACCATTTATTCCACAAGGGACTGATGTGCAAAAAGGAGAAAAAGCAGTTAGTATTTTTGTCGATAACTCTTTCAGTATGAGTTCATTGAGTGAAGATATTCCGCTTTTAGAATTAGCAAAAAGACGGGCGACGGAGATAGTTAGTGCTTATGCACCTGACGACCGTTTTCAGATTTTGACCAATGATTTTGAAGGTCGTCACCAGCGTTTGGTGAGTAAGGAAGATGCTTTGAATTTGATTGAAGAAGTGAAGATATCGCCTTCGGTACGGGAATTGTCGAATGTGATGACGCGTCAACGTCAGGCTTTAGAAACGGGAACTTCGGACAATAATGTGTCTTATCTTATCTCTGATTTCCAGAAAAATATTACAGATTTTCAATCTTATTCTGATACTTCAGTTTTAGTCAATTTCGTTCCATTGCAATCTGTGCAAGAGAAAAACATTAGTATTGATAGTGCTTATTTTGATGCACCCGTTCAGATGTTGAATCAGACGAATCCTTTGATAGTAAAAGTAACTAATCGGAGCAATGAAGCAGCAGAAAACATCCGTTTATCGCTCCGTCATGAAGGTCAAGTAAAGCCAGTTGGGACGCTTTCTATTCCTGCTAATTCGAATGTGACAGATACGGTGAATATCACGATTTTGAAGACTGGAATTCACGAAGCAGAGTTAGAAATTACAGATTATCCAGTTCAATTTGATGATAAATACTACTTTACATTTAATGTAGCAGAAGAGATTAACGTATTGGTTATCAATGAGTCATCTCAAAATAAATTCTTGCAATCTGCCTTAAAAGGGATTCCTTATTTCAAAACAGTAAATCAGAATAGTAAGAGTTTAGACTACGCAAGTTTTGCTGGACAGGAGATGATTATCATGAATGATTTGACGAATATTTCTTCGGGTCTTTCATTTGAATTGAATAAATTTGTAGAAGCTGGTGGCAATCTTTTAGTCTTCCCTGCATCTAATGCAAATGTGGCCTCTTACAACAGTTTTTTAGCGACTTTCCCTGCGAATGATTTACAAACTTACGATGCCAGTCCGCGCACAGTTGGAGATATTAATCGTCAAGAATTTATCTTCTCAGATGTCTTTGAAGGTCGTCGTTCGAATATGAAATTACCAGTTACACAAGGAAATTGGCGTATGTCCAGTTTTGGAAGTCGTAGAGAAGAAAAGCTTTTGACTTACCGTGACGGAACAACTTATTTAGGAAAATATAAAATCGGAAGTGGGCATTTATATTTAAGTTCTGCGCCTTTGGACACGAAAATAAATGACTTGGTGCGTAATGGGGAGATTTTTGTTCCGTTGCTCTACAAGTCTGCTATTTCCTCTGCGAAAGAGCAGAAAATCGCTTATACAATCGGTAAAGATGAAGTCCTGCAAACGGAAGCATCAAACAGTTCAGAAACTGTTTACAAACTAAAAGGACGCGGCGAAGAATTCATACCACAGCAACGTTCGGTTGGCTCGCAAGCTTATTTGACGGTAAACAATGAGATAAAAGAAGCGGGTTATTTTGACCTGTTTTTGCAAGCAGGAACGGTCTTGGATAAGTTTGGTTTCAATTATAACCGCAAGGAAAGTCAATTAGGATTTTTCAACGAAGATGCTTTGACAGAAATGTCTGAGAAGTCGCCAGCAGGTGCAAAAATGAATATCATTTCTTCGACACAAAACGCTAACTTTGAGGAACTTATCGGGGAACGCAGTCAGGGGATTGTGTTGTGGCGTTGGTGTTTGATTGCGGCGCTTTTGTTTCTTTTGATTGAGACGCTGTTGCTTCGTTTTTGGAAAAAGTAAGTCTTAAAATTGACTATTTAATCTTCTCTTATTTTTTTAAAAATTCAAATGCAAGGTGCAAATTCAAATTCAAGACGCGTATTTCTTGAATTTGAATTTGATACTTGCATTTGAATTTTCCTAAGGTCTTGCATACGGCAAACGCTTAACCCGCTCCGTCCGATAATAAGCATCCAAGCCATTACAAGACAAACTCCCCGCCTGTTCCGCAGAAAAATAGCCGTCTTTCTCCACACATTCATCTGGAAAAATCACTTCCACTACTTTACCTACAATAAAAATTGTCCCATTTGCTTTGATGTGGTGTTCTTCCACAAATTCAAGACCTAATTTCACCACAGATTCCTTCACATAAGGCGCTTTGACCAAAGGTGTATATTCCTCCGTCAATCCACATTCTGTAAATTCTGAAGTTCGCCAAGGATAATTCGCAGAAGTTTGATGCGCCTTATCCAAGATATTTTCTTGCACACTATTCAAAGTAAAAAACTTATTCGCTTTGATATTGTGATAAGTCGCGCGCGGCACCGTCAATGGTCGCATGAGAAATCCCAAATGAGGGGGATTTGCGCCGATGTGCACAATAGAACTAAATATCCCAAGGTTAGTTTCACCTCTCAATCCAATCGTGCCAAGAAGGTGCGTATTCTTGAATCCCGAAAGACTGTTTAATAAG
>CALDUB010000317.1 GCA_937923465.1 uncultured Saprospiraceae bacterium | reverse complement strand
TGCAGAAGACTGTAGATTATAACACTGGTATCGACATCTTAGATTTAGTAGCTACACGTCAACATATTTTGGCGCAAAACAATCTAAGTGAATTACAAGTTATCGCTGCTGATGTCAATCGAAATGCTGCTGTGACTACCTCGGACTTAATTATAATTCGAAAAATCATTTTGGGTATTGATGATAATAATAGTGTCCTCTTAGGCAATTGGTTATTTTACCCAACAGATTTTACGACGACAACATTCGATAGTTCTCCCGTTTCTGTTAGCGCAACTGGCGGTACGGAAGCTACTATTCAAAATTTTTATGGCGTAAAAAAAGGAGATGTTATCATCAGCGACAATTTTTCAGTTGATGAGACAGCTACTCCAAATTTCTATATGGAAAAAATTGGATGTGGTAATACTATTGAAATCTCCCTCCGTGTAGATGCCTATGCAAATCTAACAGGCGTTCAATTGGGCTTAGATTGGGATGCAGATAAAATGACTTTCAATGCTATAAGTCCTACCGCTAACAATATCAATGTCTCTAATTTTAACACAACCAATGCGGAGATGGGAAAACTTAGCTTTATCTATTTTGACTTGGATGGGACAGGAGAAACACTTCCTGACGGCAGTGAATTATTCACATTGAATTTCACAATCAATGAAGATATTGAGGGCGACATTCTTTCTTTCGATGAGTTTTTAACTTCTAATTTGGCGACAACAGCAAATAATACTTACGCTGCGGCTACATTCTCTGACCTTATCCTCGAAAATTTATCGACCAACCTCGTCTTACAAAATGCAACAACTAACACGACAAATGACGGTTCGGCAACGGTACAAGTTAATGGTGGTTCTGCTCCATTCACGTATTTGTGGTCAAACGGTAATACGACAGAGGTGATTACAAACCTCGCTCCTGGTGATTATTCAGTGACGGTAACTGATGCTGATGGTTGTATTTTTACAGAGACTTTCACCTTAACCGCTGAATTGAGTAATACTTTTACTCTAAGCAATGCAAGCGATTTTTATTTATTGCAAAACCCTGTAAGTAGCAATCAAAATATTATTATCAAGACAGAAAATACGCGCTCGACAATCTCAGAAATTAGTATTTTCAACATGATAGGTCAAACAATCATTCAGCAAAAAGTAGTAAACAATCAGCTACCAATGCTATATGCGCCTTCTACTTCAGGACAATATATTATTGTTTTGCAAACAGAAAATGGTGCGGAGGTTTTGCCGTTGATTGTGCATTAATATTGACAACTTTTGACTTAATTCAGATTTTTAAATACACCTAAAACCCACTTGACTGTGATTGACATTGTGTCGGTCACAGTTTTTTTATGCTAGTAATTCTACTATTGTCGGCTTCCCTCCTCAAATTATCCAATTCTTAACGAGCAAATAAACTAAATTTGTGTTTTAATCTAATGAAGATGTTAGACGAAAGATATTAGACGTTAGACTATGGAATATCTTAAATCCGTAGCAAGTAGATGTTTAGAGCATCGAACAAAAAACTGATAAAATTAGTATATCAAAAGTATACCTTCTAGTGTCTAACGTCTAATATCTAACATCCAAAATCTTATAGAAGACCGACTGTTTCAAATACCAACAAAATTTAAAGTAATGAAAAAATTTATCCTTTTTGGATTACCAATCCTTGCCTTATTAACCATTTTATCTTGGTCATTCACTATTGATGATACTTGGCAAGACAAAGTAGATGCTGACGTTTTAGCAAAAGTAACGAATGGAGAAACGACGGATTTTTTGATTCTTTTACAAGATGAAAATGAATTTGCAGCTATTCAAACATGGAACAAAGACGCAAAAGCAACTTATGTTTATGACCAATTGCGCCAACGTGCGAATACAAGTCAGGCGAATGTAGCAACGCTTTTAAATGCTCAAAATGCAGATTTCAAAGCGTTTTTCATCGTCAATATGATTTATACAAAAGGTAATGCAGACTTACTACAATCAGTCGCAGAAATGCCTGAGGTTTTAAGAATTCAGAGCAACCCTGTTGCAAAAGTACCAGCCTTAGCTCGTACTGAAAATTCAGGTGCTCGTGAAGCTACTTGGGGAGTACAAATGATAAACGCAGATGATGTTTGGGCAATGGGTTACACTGGTCAAGGTGTTGTCGTCGGTGGACAAGACACAGGTTATGAGTGGGAACACCCAGCATTGAAGGCTAAATACCGTGGTTGGGACGGCACGACGGCTGACCACAACTACAACTGGCACGATGCTATCCACGAAATGAATCCATTAAATGATGATGATAATAACCCCTGTGGTTATGATTCTCCATTTCCTTGTGATGATAATAATCACGGTACGCACACTATGGGCACCATGATTGGAACAGATGAAGACGGTGGAAATGAAATTGGTGTCGCTCCAGGTTCTAGTTGGATTGCTTGTCGTAATATGGAACGTGGTTGGGGACAATTGACAACTTATGTTGAATGTTTTGAGTGGTTTTTGGCACCTACAGATGTGGCGGGTGAAAATGCGGACCCAACAAAAGCACCACACGTTATCGCTAACTCTTGGGGTTGTCCAGATGTGGAAGGTTGTAATCCTGACAACTTCTCCGTTATGGAAACTGCGTTGAATAACTTGCGTGCTGCGGGTACGGTAGTCGTTGTTTCAGCAGGAAATAGCGGTGGTCAAGGATGTGGAAGTGTTACCAATCCAGCGGCTATTTTTGAAGGCGCATTTTCTATTGGAGCGACTTCTGACGATGATGTTATTGCAGGCTTTAGTAGCCGTGGTCCAGTAACAGTTGACGGTAGCAATCGCCCAAAACCAGATGTATCTGCACCTGGCGTTAGTGTTCTTTCTTCTATCCGTGGAGGTGGTTACCAATCGTTTAGTGGTACAAGTATGGCGGGTCCACACGTAGCGGGCGCAGTTGCTTTAATCATTTCTGCCAATCCAGAATTAGCAGGTGATGTAGATGCAATTGAAAATATCTTAGAGCAAACAGCAGTTGAAAAAACAACGGATGAAGACTGTGGAGATATTGACGGTGAGACTGTTCCTAATAACACTTACGGACATGGTCGTATTGATGTCTTGGCAGCGGTAGAAATGGCTTTGGGAATGATTATTTCTGATACAGATAATCCTGCTTTGGCAAATGCTTTAGAGATTGCTCCAAATCCATTTACAGAAACGATTAACTTCTCTTTTGACCAAAACTTAGGTACAGCGACTTTGGAGATTTTCAATGTCAATGGACAACTTGTTCGTTCTGATAAACGTACGATTTCTGCGGGTGATACACATAGCTTTAACTTAGAAGGTGCGGCTAGTGGCGTTTACTTTTATGCTATTCGTTCTGCGGAAGGAACGATTGAAGGGAAGGTGGTTAAACAGTAAATACTGTCAGATAAATTCTATTAAAAACGGTTTGCATCATTAATGATGCAAACCGTTTTTTCATTATTATGACCTCGAAAACTGAAATTCACAGTACTAAAATATCTTTTTTTATTCTCATTTACCCCCCTTTTCCGATGTCAAGAGTAATTTATGTTGCCTAAACCTGAATTCTATAGACTGTATTAAATTTGCCATGACAATTATTCTACAACGAACACTAAATGATGACAAACTAATCATAAAACGTTGATTTTCAAAATATTAAAAATATTATTTCACAACAATTCAATTTCAAAAAAAAGTCAAAATATTCCTTTTTGTCAGAAAAATAAAAAATTATTCTCTTCATTTTATTCTACAATGCAACCTTTTAGCCCCAAAAAATAAAATCCCTCCTTAATTTGTCAATTTAGAAAAACATCTCCCATATTTGTGGCGTGATACAATCATTGCCAACATATCATTCTTTCATTTCTTTGCGACGCCGCACTTCTTTAGTGCGACCGTGTCGACGCCCCTTTGGGCTGGCATAATATCGCGTAAGAAGAATTCACATTCTTCTTTACCTCTGACAAGACTCGTCTTTTTTGATAGTCATATAAAGGCTTGAGTCGCCAATCATTCTCAATTTATTTTCTTATTCCTGTCTTTTTGAAGTTGAATAGCTTCAAAAAAATCAGCAATTTTTAAACAATTCTCTCATGTCATTTCACATTAGAGTTGCCGTCTCGTACGACAAACAATCCGCGCCAAACATCGCCGCATGGTACATTGAATCTGCCAAAGAACGCGGCACAGGTATCGCCCTGCGTACAGCTGAATATATTACCGAAAAAATGCAGGCAGGTGATGCCGCTGTTGCAGAAATCGACGGCAACATCATCGGATTTTGCTACATCGAAACTTTTGAAGGCAAAAAATATGTCTCCAATTCTGGTTTAATTGTCTTACCCAAACATAGAGGAAAAGGCATCGCAAAAGCATTGAAAAATTTCATCTTCAACTACGGCAGAGATAAGTATCCTGATGCAAAAGTATTCGGTATCACTACCAGTGATGTCGTCATGAAAATCAATAGTGACTTAGGTTATCGTCCCGTTGCTTTTCAAAAATTGACGAATGATGAAGCATTCTGGAAAGGCTGTCGCTCTTGCAACAACTACGACATACTCACACGGACAAAAAGAAAAATGTGCTTATGTACAGGTATGTTGAGTCCCTCTAAAAATGAGTCTGAACAGCAAAAAGACCAAATATTAAATGAGGTCTCCAACACTGAAAATCCAAAATAAAAAACGTTCTCTACCAAATCTGGTGACAGGATTTAACAGAGCATCTTAAAAACAAAACATGAATCAAAGTAAAGAAATAACGCTCGCTTATAGTGGTGGACTAGATACCTCATTTTGTATACCCTACTTACTCGAAAAAGGCTACATCATCCATGCAGTTTGTATAAATACAGGAGGATTTTCGGCAGAAGAACTCAAAGATATGGAAGCACGCGCACACGAATTAGGCGCGTCACATTATACTTGTATCAATGTCGAAGAAGAGTACTTCGAGAAGTGTATCAAGTACCTAATCTTCGGAAATATTTTAAAGAATAATACCTATCCGTTAAGTGTCAGTTCGGAGAGACCATTTCAAGCCTTGGCTTTATTGCAATATTGCTTAGAGCATAATATTTCCACATTTGCACATGGCAGCACGGGCGCGGGCAACGACCAAATTCGCTTTGATGTCATCTTCAAAACTTTGGCTCCCGAAATTGAAATTATCACACCAATCCGCGATAATGAATTATCACGTCAAGCGGAGCTAGATTTTTTAGCCGAACGTGGATTTGCCTGGGATGCCGTACAAAAAACATACTCTGTCAATCAAGGTATCTGGGGAACGAGTGTCGGTGGAAAAGAGACTTTAACTTCTCATCTACCATTGCCAGAAGCCGCTTATCCCAAACAAGTTAGTCTAACGGAAACACAAGATTTAAGCATTCATTTTGAGAACGGTATTCCGACAAAAATCAATGATACTGTTTATGAAAAACCAATTGATTTAATCAAAGAACTCACCGCACTCACCGACGCTTATGGCATCGGGCGTGACATACATGTTGGTGATACAATTATCGGTATCAAAGGAAGAGTTGGTTTTGCAGCGGGTGCACCTCTAGTGCTCATCAAAACACACGAACTCTTAGAAAAACATACGCTAACCAAGTGGCAAATCCACTGGAAAAAGCAACTTGCAGATTGGTATGGCGCAGAATTACATGAAGGAAAATATCTCGACCCTTTGCTCAGGAATATCGAAAATTTCCTCACGGACATGCAAGAAAATGTAACAGGAACAGTCTTTCTACAATTGCATCCCTACCGCTTTACATTATCGGGTATTGAATCTAAAAATGATTTAATGCAAGCAGAATTTGGCAGCTACGGTGAGGAAAACAAAGCCTGGACAGGACAAGATGCCAAAGGGTTTACCAATATAATGAGTAACGCCAACAAAATCTACTACAGCATCCACAAACCAACAACAAAGTAGTTGAATAGGAATAAGCACGGATGCAATCCGTGGAGAAAAGCAAAGAAATGAAAGCAAGTATCATAGGCGCAGCCGGTTTTGTAGGAGGCGAACTCATACGCCTCCTACAACATCACCCAGAAGTAACAAATCTAAGTCTGCAAAGCAACAGCCAAGCAGGAAAACAGGTGTCAGAAGTCCACTCTGACTTGTATGACTCAAGTCTACATTTTCAAGGTGATTTTGACCAAGCATCAGAAGTCATATTCATCTGTAGAGGACATGGACAAACCGCGCCCTTCTTAGAAAAAAATAAGATAAGTGCAGAAACGGTCATCATAGACATGAGTAGTGATTTTCGCCTCGAAAACGAAAATCACAGTTTTGTCTATGCGCTACCAGAATGGCAACGCGACCGCATCAAAACAGCAAATCGCATCGCGAATTGTGGTTGTTTTGCGACAGCTATGCAGCTAGCTATTTTACCATTACTCCAGGCTGGATTACTAAAAAAATCACTGCACATCAATGGTATGACAGGTTCAACAGGCGCAGGTTTTGCGAAGTCTGACACCACACATTTTAGCTGGCGCAATAATAACATTTCGCTCTATAAAGCCTTCAATCATCAACATTTACACGAAGTTAAACAACTGATAAGTGCTTTTAGTCCAGACTACAAATCAGATGTGAACTTTATCCCAATGCGTGGCAATTTCACACGCGGCATTTTGGCGAGTATTTACACAGAGACAGAGGCGACATTCGAAGAAATTAAAGCAATTTATACAGCAGCCTACGCAGCAGAGCCTTTTACGCAAGTGACAGAAAAAAGTATTCATCTCAAACAGGTCGTGAATACCAACAATTGTCTTTTGCAAATTGAGAAGCACGACAATAAAGTGCTTATAACATCGGCTATTGATAATTTATTAAAAGGTGCTGCAGGACAAGCTGTACAAAACATGAATATTCGTTTTGGATTTGAGGAAAGAACAGGATTGAATTTGAAGCCTTCGGCGTTTTAGCATTTGCTACTCACTTTCCTACTCATCAGGAGTGACTTTGAGTTATCTGATGAGTAGGAAAAAAATAAAAATCATGAATCTATTAGACGTATATACCCTCTTTGACCTCGAACCCATTAGGGGGAAAGGCTGCCACGTTTACACCGCTGATGACACGAAATATCTAGATTTTTACGGAGGTCATGCCGTCATCAGCATTGGTCATAGTCACCCCGTTTTCATAGAAAATCTAAAGCAACAGATGCAAAAAATGATTTTCTACTCTAACTCTGTTCAAAATAGTTTGCAGGAAAGATTAGCGACAAACTTAGGTGAAATGTCTGGCTGTGAAGACTATGATTTATTCCTATGCAACTCGGGTGCAGAAGCAGTAGAGAATGCCTTAAAAATTGCGTCTTTCGCTAATGGACGAACTAAAATATTAGCCATAAAAAATGGCTTTCATGGACGTACTTCTGCTGCTGTTAATTCAACTTGGAATGAGAAAATAAAAGCAAATATAAATCGTGGTTTTGAAACTGTATTCGTTGAGATGAACGACCACAAATCCCTACAAGAACACCTAAAATCTAAAACTTTCGCAGCAGTCATCGTCGAACCCGTCCAAGGTGTCGGTGGCTTAGATAAATCTGACTCTCTTTTCTTACAAAACATAGAAAAATCCTGTGCTAAAACGGATACCATTTTCATCTCTGATGAAGTCCAATCAGGATTTGGTCGCACAGGAAAATTCTTTGCCTTTCAACACGCTGAAGTATCGCCCCAAGTCATCACTATGGCAAAAGGAATGGGGAATGGTTTTCCCGTTGGTGGTATTTTAATCAAACGAAATACACTTGATATTACGAAAGGAATGCTGGGAACGACCTTTGGTGGAAATCATCTGGCTTGTACCGCTGTCTTGTCTGTTTTGGAGGTTATGAAATCAGAAAACTTATTAGACAATGCGACTGAATTAGGGGCGATGATGCGTGAGGGTCTTTCCATTCTCACTGAGGTCAAAAAAGTAAAAGGTCAAGGTCTCATGGTCGGGGCTGAATTTGATTTCCCTGTCAAAAGACTCCGCGAAATACTCCTTTACGACCAACAACTTTTCACAGGAAATGCTAGCAATCCAAATGTATTACGCTTATTACCTCCATTAAATATTTCGGAGGCAAATGTTGCTGATTTTTTCGGAAAATTAACCCGTGGATTGGAGCTTTTAAAGGCTGAAATAAACGAAACAAAAAGACAAGCAGTATCAGTGTAAAAAATAAATTAATGAGCAATACACACAACTTCTATTCTGTAGCGAACATCAAAAATGTCCCCTACGCCATTCAAGAGGCTATTGATTTCAAAAAAATAGCCAAACCTCAAATTGGGCTAGGTAAAACAATGGTTTTATTGTTCTTCAATTCCAGTTTGCGTACTCGACTCAGCACTGAAATAGCCGCCCGAAATCTCGGTATGAATGTCATTTCTCTAGATATGTCGCAATCTTGGAAATGGGAAATGGAAGAAGGAGTAACGATGCGTTTTGACACTGCGGAACACATCAAAGACGCCGCAAAAGTCATTAGTGGATACGCTGATATTGTGGGGATTCGTGCCTTTCCGAGTTTGACGGATAAAGTGGCAGATTATCAAGATGACTTACTGCAAAAGTTCATGCACTATGCAGATGTCCCTGTCGTGAATTTGGAGTCAGCGATACGACATCCTTTGCAATCTCTGACAGACATGATGACCATAAAAGAATATCAAAAAATAGAGAAACCAAAGGTCGTTTTGTCTTGGGCACCACATCCAAAAGCATTACCACAGGCGGTATCTAATTCCTTTTTAGAATGGGCAGTAGCCGCAGGTCATGAGGTGACGATTACGCATCCTAAAGGTTATGAATTAGATGATGAATTCACGCAAGGGCATACTGTTGAATACGACCAAAAAAAGGCTTTTGCAGGAGCTGATTTTGTTTATACTAAAAATTGGTCGTCTGTTTCTCAATACGGAAAAATCTTGGAGAGTTCGGATAAATGGCGGATTGACAAAGACCTAATGTCTTTGACTAATGAGGCAAATTTCATGCATTGTATGCCGATTCGGAGAAATGTTGTTGCGACAGATGCAGTCTTAGATTCTCCTAATTCTTTGCTTTACAAACAAGCTAAAAATCGTTTGCATGCAGCAGAATATGTACTCACTAAACTATTAAAAAATGGATAGCCTGACAATCGTAAAAATCGGCGGTAATATCTTAAATAAGGATGTGGACTTAGATGATTTTTTAGAAAAATTTAAAAAAATAAAAGGCAAAAAAATATTGTTGCATGGCTGCGGTCGGAGTGCAAATTTACTACTCAAACAAATAGGTATAACTCCAAAGATGCATAAGGGTCGCCGCATCACTGATGTCCATACTTTGCAGGTTGTAAACATGGTTTACGCTGGAGATATTAATAAAAAAGTGGTTAGCCTTTTACAATCTAAAGAGGTCAATGCTTTAGGACTTTCAGGCGCAGACGGTAATGTAATTTTAGCAAAAAAACGCCCAGTAACTGATTTTGATTATGGCTTTGCAGGAGATATTATTAGTGTTCAGACTGCTTCTATTACCGCATTGATAGAGGCTGAATTTACACCTGTTTTTTGCTCTATTACGCATGACGGAAAGGGTCAATTATTAAATACAAACGCCGATACAATTGCCGCGACGCTTGCGGCTGCATTAGCGAAAGATTATGATTTGTCTCTTCGTTTCTGCTTTGAATTAAATGGTGTTTTGAGAGATATTAATCGAAAAGAAAGTGTCATTTCAGAGATTTCAGAAACGCGTTTTTTAGAAATGCAAGCACAACAAACCATTGCAGACGGTATGATTCCTAAATTATTTAATGCATTGAATGCCAAGAAAGCTGGAGCAAAAGAAGTTATTATTTGTAGTAAGGAAAATCTTTTGAGTCCTGAGACGGCGACGGAGATAATTTGAGTTGGTTATTGGTTATTTTTCAAATTACTATCCAATACAAAACATAAAAAAGCAAATGGAAGAACTAAAAAAAGAGTGCATCGACCTTTTAAAACAACTCATAAAAATTCCTTCTTTTTCAAAAGAAGAAGATAAAACAGCAGACTTAATTGAACGATTTTTACAGAATAAAAACATCCAGACGCAAAGGCTACACAATAACATCATTGCAAAAAATAAGCACTTCAGTGAGAACAAAAAAACACTTGTTCTCAACTCTCATCACGACACCGTAAAAGTCAATGAAGGCTGGACTTATGACCCTTTTGCAGCAACCGAAATCGACGGCAAAATTATCGGCTTAGGTAGCAATGATGCTGGCGGTGCATTGGTTTCTCTGATTGCCGCTTTCGTTCATCTTTATGAAGCACCCTTAGATTATAATCTCGTCCTCATTGCCTCTGGAGAGG
>CALDUB010000316.1 GCA_937923465.1 uncultured Saprospiraceae bacterium | reverse complement strand
ATTCGCGTGCGTACTCTTTTATCAAAGGTGCTTTTAGTGCATTTGATAGCATTTTGGCAAGAGTAGACTTGCCTGTACTCTCTGGTCCTGTTAGGATAATTTTTCTCAAATATTGATTTTTTATAATTCTATAAAACTTTCAACATTGCAAACAAGCAATTATTAAAAAGTTTTCCTACTTTTGCGGCTCAATTTACAACGAAAATAGAATTGCAGGTGTTGAAAGTAAAAGCGATTCAATAACTTGAGCCATTATACTTGTCCTTTTTCCTTCTAAAAAACACAAAAAATATTTCCGTAGCCTAGCTATGCAACGATTTTTTGAATTCTTTAGAAGAAAAAATTACGGCGAATAATAACACAATTTATTAAATCGTTTTCACTTATTTCTAGAATAACTGCAAGAAAAAAATATATCTATATCATGGGAGAAATGAAAGAAACAGCGTCGAAGTCAAAATACTGGCTTTACTTCTTGATTTCAACGGTAGCAATGATTGCTCTTTTGATTTTCATTCCTGAATGGTTTTGGTTAGCATTACCTTTTAGTTTGACTTACTTAGCAGCTGCAATGGATGTTATGTAGAATGCCAGAATCTGGTATAAAAAAGCGTCACCTTGGTTTAGGTGACGCTTTTTTTGTTGTGTGATTGGAACGCGGATAAGACACGAATTTCTTCTGCTTTAACTTATTTTGTCAACACCTCTTTTATCTGCAAAATATGTCTTTGTTGATGTACAATTACAAATTCAAAGCATTCTCCTAGTCTCAGTTTCAAGAGTTTAAAAACATCGGCAGGTATTTTTATTGAATTGACGGAGTATTTTTCTGCTTTTTGCAGAAGACTCAAAAGATTTTTTTGATGCACAATAAAATCTTGCAAAATCTGTCGATTTACTTCACTTTCTGTGGGATTTAATCTGCCTAGTGTTTTAGATTTTTTTCTGTTGTCAGGATGTATTGACTTGATTGACATCTTACCAAACCAACTGTACTTTACTTCTTCTGCACCTTTTTCATTGGCTTTTGATAATTTGTCAGCCATTATTTTTAGATAATATCCTGAGTATCGATTAAGATGTTCTACGCATTGTAAAACACTCCACTTATCTGCGTCTGGCTTGAAGTTTAGCTGTGCTTCAGTTAACTTAACCAATTCGTTTTCAACAAATTGCAAGTTAATTGATGCTTCTTCTTTCCAAAAATTTAAAAATTCTTTTTTATTCATTTTAATTCTTTATCTGATTTTGATTGCGACTTCGATACAAAGGTCATAATAATGAGAGAATAAAAAATTGATTGAAATCAAGATTTTTGAAAGGTCGCTTTTGCACGACTAAATGTTTCGGGTGTCATCCCTAAATAAGCGGCTAAGTATTTTTGAGGAATAATATTAAAAACATGTGGACTACGCGTCATTAATCGTTCAAACTTCTCGACAGGATTTAGAGTTAATATTTCTAGTTCTCGTTGCAATCTTCCTAGTAATGCCTCTTCCGTCATGATGCGCCAACATCTTTCCATTTCCCGGTATTTGTCTACTATTCGGTAAAAGTCTTCTCTTTTTATACCTAATAAAATGCAAGGTTTTATCGCTTGAATATAATAAGCTGACGGCTGATTTGAAATAAAACTGGGATAGGAACATATCAAAGAATTGTCATAGGCAAAGCCTGCACATATCTCTTTTCCGTCATGCAAGTAGTAAATTTTCATCGCTCCAGAGTCTACAAAATAGAGAAAACGTTCCGTCTCTCCTTCTCTTGAAATGTAATCATGACGTTCTAAATTTCGGACGTGACACCATGATTTTTCGAGGTCATTTCGCAATTCTGCAGAAATATGTGTCTTTTTTTCTAAAAGATTATGGATTTTATTGTACATAAATAGTCTTTATAATGGTATAAGATGCGAATAAAGCAAAAATAGTGCATAACCAATTGGTGAATCTTTCATTACTTCGTTGCATTTTACTAAATTTGCGGCCTTTTATGAAAATGCGGAACAAAATGTGCATCTAAAACCTTATTATATAGTTCTTTGCAAAATCTCCCGCAACACGGGATAAACTGTGATTGTAAAAAAATAAGAAACCAAAGCCCAAACAACTACTGGTTTTTTATTTTTTCTCTATCACTCATCATCGGATTTTTTCAAAGAATCAATAGGCAAGGCGTCACAGCCGAATTTTACATATATTTTAGAGTATCATCACAGATTTCATATGAAATAGCAGACGATGATTAACTTTTAAGCAAATTTCAGATAAATTTTTATGAGGACTAAACTATCGCAATTCAAATACGAGTTACCAGAGGAACTAATAGCTCAACACCCGACGCCAAATCGTGATGAGAGTCGACTAATGGTCGTACACAGAGATACTGGTAAAATCGAGCACCGTATGTTTAAAGACATATTAGAATATTTTGATGATGGTGATGCGATGATTTTCAACAATACAAAGGTTTTTCCTGCACGTATGTACGGGAAGAAAGAAAAAACTGGTGCACGCATTGAGGTTTTCTTGTTGCGTCAGTTGAACGAGGAGCAACGTCTTTGGGATGTATTGGTTGACCCTGCACGTAAAATCCGTGTAGGTAATAAATTGTACTTTACAGACCCAGATGGCAATGACTTATTGGTTGCGGAGGTTGTTGATAATACAACTTCTCGTGGACGTACTATCCGCTTTTTATTTGAAGGTACTACTCAAGAATTTTTAGATATTCTTCAAATTTTAGGAAAAACACCTTTGCCTAAATACCTCAACCGCGATGCGGAACCAGAAGATAGAGAACGTTACCAAACTCTTTATGCATCAGAAGTAGGTGCTGTAGCTGCCCCTACGGCAGGTTTACACTTTAGCCATGAGTTGTTAAAGCGCTTTGAGATTAAGGGTGTTAATTCTGCTGAGTTGACTCTACATGTCGGTCTTGGTACTTTCCGTAGTATCGATGTAGAAGATTTATCTAAGCACAAAATGGATGCGGAGTACTTTAAAGTTCCCGCTTCGGCAGTAGAAGTTGTAAACAAAGCAAAAGTTGCAGGAAAACGCGTCTGTGCAGTTGGAACGACATCTATGCGTTCTATCGAAACGGCTGTTTCTGCGGATGATTTGTTGAAACCAGCAGAAGGTTGGACAAATTTATTCATCTATCCTCCTTACGAGTTTAGTATTGCAGACTGTATGATTACTAATTTGCACTTGCCTAAATCAAGTCTCTTGATTATGGTCTCTGCTTTTGGTGGTGAAGCTTTAATCCGTGAGGCTTACGAGCAGGCTGTTAAAGAGAAGTACCGTTTCTTCAGTTATGGAGATGCGATGTTAATTCTCTAATTATTGGTTGACGGTTATTAGATTGCCTTGACATTGAACTTGGCTTTCTGTTTTGACTATCAACATTTATAAGAAAAATTGGTTCTCCGTCAAATCGTGTGAAAGTGACATGAAAAAACTAAAAAACTAAGCATTTATTTGATTTTAGCTTTTCATTTTTTCCTGTCACACGATTTAACGGAGAACGGAAAAATTAAACGGTAGAGTTTTTACGAACTCTACCGTTTTTTTATTTTGGAAGGTGTCGGATATTAAATTTTTCGCCATTAGACTTGTTTGTAATCCAACGTCAAAACTATTCATTTCCTCCAAATGATTGTACTTTATAATTTTGGAATTTTTCTTTACCGATTAGGAATTGGCATTGCGTCATTCTTTAATCCAAAGGCGCAGCTTTGGGTGTCTGGTCGTCGAGATTTATTTTCAAAAACAACTGCGTTTCGGGCGCAAAATGAAGGTCAATTAATTTGGTTTCATTGTGCTTCTTTGGGTGAATTTGAACAGGGGCGCCCTGTTATTGAAGGACTAAAAAAAGATAGACCCGACTGGAAAATTGTGGTCACGTTCTACTCCCCTTCTGGTTATGAAATCCGCAAAAACTACGCTGTCGCAGATGCTGTTTTTTATCTGCCTTTGGATACCAAGAATAATGCACGAAAATTTATTGATGCCCTGCGTCCAGATTACTCAGTTTTCGTCAAATATGAATTTTGGTATCATCATCTCTTCGAGTTAAAACGCCGTTCTATTCCTACAATATTAATTTCATCTATTTTTAGAAAAGAACAAATCTTCTTTAAATTTCATGGTAGTTTGCATCGCAAGATGCTCCACTTTTTCGACTGTATTTTTGTGCAAGATGAATTGTCGAAAAAAAACTTATTAGACATTGATATTCAGCATATTAAGTTATCGGGAGATACGCGTATTGATAGAGTTTTGAGCATTGCAGAAATAGGAAAATCTATACCACTAGCTGCTCAATTTAAAGGAAATTCTCCCCTATTGATTTGTGGCAGTACTTGGGGACAGGATGAAAAAACACTGTCTGGTGTCATAGCGAATAAGGTATTTTCTGATTGGAAATTTATTATTGCGCCACACGAAATTGGAGAAAAACATTTAAAGCAAATCGAGGCAATACTACCTTTTTCTTCTGTACGTTTTTCTAAGGTCAACGAGCAAAATATAAATGATTTTCGAGTTCTTTTAATTGATAATATTGGGCTTCTTTCTCGTTTGTATAAGTACGGAGATTTGGCTTATATTGGCGGCGGATTTGGTGCAGGAATTCACAATACTTTAGAACCAATGGCGCACGGCTTGCCAGTTATTTTTGGACCTAAGTATCGGAAATTTACCGAGGCAGTTTACTTAGTTGATTCAGGTGGTGGTTTTGTTGTGAATGATAGTCAGGATTTAATGAAAGTGTTTGTTAATTTGACTGATGAAGAGAACCTAAAAGAAGCGGCGGGTAAGGCTAGGGATTATATATTGGAGAATGAAGGGGCGTCTGCTGGAGTGATTGATTATATTAAGATTGAGCTTTAAAAAAGGATGTTAGACGTTAGACGAACTGACATTTAAACTCGTGGTATGTAATTGAACGCAGAGACGGGGAGACGCAGAGTTTTTTTTTCGAGCGTAGCTTGCAAAGAACACTTGTACGAGAGAGCAGAGGGAAAAAAATGAGATTTTTTTAGGTCTCCAAAATCAAATACAAGTTTAAATGTTAATTCAGTTAGATATTAGACACTGGGCTTTTCTGAGCAAAAATTATTCTCCAATTCAAGCCCTCTCCTTATAAAAAAGAATATGCAAAAAAGAGCACAAAATTTATTTAAAAGATTCAATAATCTTAAGGTATTAATCATTGGTGATGTGATGATTGATAGATATTTGACGGGAAGTATTGACAGGATTTCACCAGAGGCGCCTGTGCCTGTGGTGCAACTCAGGGAGGAAGAAATTCGTCTTGGAGGTGCTGCAAATGTTGCTTTAAATATTGCTGCTTTGGGTGCACAAGCCTACTTGTGTTCGGTTATTGGTTCGGATGATAATGGGAAGAGGTTTTTAGATTTATTGCCTGCTCATCATTTATTGAATGACGGCATTGTCCTTTCAAAAAAACGCCAAACAACTACAAAAACTCGTATTTTAGCTGCTAATCAGCATCTCTTGCGCGTAGATAGAGAGGATACTTTTGATTTGACTAAAAAAGAAGGAAAGAAAATATTGGAAAAGGTAAATAATATTCTATCTGACAACGAAGTAGATGTCATCCTTTTTCAAGATTACAATAAAGGAGTTTTGACTAAAAAATTGATTAAATCAGTTGTTAAAATCGCGCTTCGAAAAGGAATTGCAACCGCTGTCGACCCTAAGAAAAAGAATTTTTGGGCGTACAAAAAGGTGAATTTATTTAAGCCTAACTTAAAAGAAATTAGAGAGAGTCTTCCTATCGAAATCAAAACAAGCGAAGCATCCCTAGAAGAAACAGGAAAGCAGATTCGGAAGCGATTAAAAAATGACTTTTCGCTCATCACTTTGTCTGAAAAGGGTCTATTTTATGATGATAAAAAAAGTGCTAAAATCATACCGACACGCCCCCGCCAGATTCGGGATGTCTGTGGTGCTGGAGACACCGTTATTGCCGTCGCAGCATGCGGATTAGGTTTAGGTTTGAGCATGAAAGATATTGCTATATTATCCAATTTGGCAGGTGGACAAGTTTGTGAAAAAGTAGGTGTTCACCCCTTAGATAAGAGCCAATTAGAAAAAGAATATTCTGACTTATTAGAAAAAAAGTAATCCTGCCTATTTCATAAGTTACTGATTCACAATGCATTATTTTCGCTTTCTAAATTTTCAATAAAAATATCTTTACTTAGTGTAAAATTTACACTACCTTTACTTCACTGACTCACAGATGAGACTTTAGTTTGATGTTTTTTAATTTTCTACATCAACTATATTTTCGAACTCAACCAATTTAACAGCAAGATGATATTTATTGCAGATAGCGGCTCTACTAAGGCGGATTGGACACCCGTAATCAATGGAGAAAAAGGGGCAACATTCAGTACCAAGGGGTTTAATCCAAACGCTTGGAAAACGGCTGATATTATCACAGAATTACAGAAGGAATTCGTACATAAAATGCCTGTGGCTTCTGCTTCGAGGGTTATTTTTTATGGCTCAGGATGTTGGGATGCTAAGCGCAAAAAAGTGATTTCTGATGCCTTAAAGGTGATTTTTCCTAAAGCAAAAATAGAAGTACAGCACGACCTTTTGGCTTCTGCACGTGCAACATGTGGCGACTCTCCTGGTATTGCTTGCATTTTGGGTACTGGCTCCAATTCTTGTCTATACGACGGCATATATGAAGCGGACAATGTGACGAATTTGGGTTACCTGATTGGTGATGAAGGGAGCGGGACTCATTTGGGTAGAAAACTCATTCAAGCCTACTTTTATCGTGAAATGCCCGCCGAGCTCATGACTGAGTTTGAAAAAGAAGTAGAAGGTGGTAAAAGTGAAATTTTAGATAATTTATACGAAAAACCGCATCCTAATCTCTATCTTTCGCGTTTTACACGCTTCTTGAATGCGCATTACTATCATCCATTTGTGAAAGAATTGTCTAAAGAGAGTTTTCAAGAGTTTGTAAAACGTCATGTTTGCAAATATGAAGGTCATAAGACTTTGCCTATTCATTTTGTGGGTTCGATTGCACATTTTTTTGAAGAACCATTGCGCGAGGTTGTTGCTGAATTTGGCTTGAATATGGGACAAATAGTTAAAGCGCCAATTGATAATTTAGTGGCTTATCATCTAGAAAAAGCTTGGAAAGAATCAAAAAAAGGAAAAGAAGAAGAATTAGAAGAGTAGAATTATAAAATATGGTTCTATAGTAAAAACTGTGGATTGATAAATTATTTTGTCGATTTGTTGGATTTTAGGAGTCAGGTGTCAGGAACGAGGAGTCAGACTATTCTAACTTGTACGAATACAAATGTATAATTTAGAGCAACCTGACTCCTGACTCCTAAAAATTAGAAACAAAGAGTAATTTTAATAATCCTCCCACACTTTTGACCATAGTACCTACAAGTACAAACATCATAATAGAGAAAGTTATCGATTGCCCCTCAATAGTCAACCGATAACTGTCAATAAATAAGAAATGAGTAGAGAAATTAAACGTATCGCAGTATTTACATCAGGAGGAGACGCACCAGGAATGAACTCAGCTATCCGAGCTGTGGTGCGTACAGCTGCATTCCATGACTTGCATGTTTATGGTATCCACAGAGGGTACGAAGGTATGATTGATTGCGATATTCGTCGATTAGAAAAACGTAATGTGGGTAATATCCTACAACGTGGTGGTACAGTTTTAAAAACAGCACGTAGTGACCGTTTTCGTACACCCGAGGGACGTAAATCTGCTTATGAGTCGCTTTTAGCGCACGATATTGATGCCTGTATTGCGATTGGTGGTGACGGTACTTTTACTGGTGCAAGCATTTTTTCGCAGGAATATAATATTCCTTTCATCGGTATTCCAGGTACGATTGATAATGATATTTACGGAACGGATTACACCATTGGTTTTGATACAGCGGTGAATACAGCTATGGAGGCTGTGGACAAAATCCGTGATACGGCAGAGTCGCACAATCGCTTGTTTTTTGTAGAAGTAATGGGGCGTCATGCAGGTTTTATTGCCTTGAATGTTGGTATTAGTGGTGGTGCAGAAATGGTACTTTTACCGGAGACAGATACGCCTTTGGAAAGTATCATTGAGCGATTAAGAAAGTCGGCTAAACGTAAAAAAATGTTTAGTTTGGTATTGGTGGCAGAGGGAAATAAATCTGGTCGTGCCCGTGAAATCGCAGCACAGGTCAAGGAAGAATTAGACATGTTTGATATCAGAACAACTGTCGTTGGGCACTTGCAACGTGGGGGTTCTCCTTCAGGTTTTGACCGTGTTTTGTCTAGTCGTTTGGGTTTCCATGCTGTGGAAGGTCTAATGAATGGAAAAGAAAATGTGGCTGTCGGTATCGTTAATGATAAGATTAAGTACACGGCGTTTGAAGATGCTATTAATAAGTCTAAGACTCTGAATAAGGACTTGGTGCGTATGGCGGAGATATTGGGACGGTAATGCGGTTTAATGGGTTGTGAGGTTGTGGGTTGTGGGTTGCTGTTTTATACTATTTTTTAGTAGGGGAATCCCGAGCTTTTTTGATGAAGCTTGGGATTTTTTTGTTTGGGGGTTTGTTAGCTCTTTTTCTTCTAATCCCCTTCCTCCCACTCCCAAACCAAAACCCCAAAAGCCACCAAAAAATGCGGAAACCGCATAACAGTCTCCCCCACCCACTGATGCAAAGAATCCGCCCAAAATTCAGGATAGAAATTAGCCCAAACCCGTGCTATCGACGTCCCAAATCCCCAGATACAAGCATAAATCAACAAAGGAATTGCAATCTTGCGCGGTAGAAAAATACCAATAGCAATCACAAAATCCATAATGCCCGCAAAGGTCAAAAAGCTAAAAGCACTTTCTTCTCCTATGCCGAGTATGCTCATCGTCATTTGGACAAAATTGCCAGGACGTGGATAGTAATTCAATGCGTATAAACCATGACAAACGAAGGTGATACCAATCAGCACCTTCATTATCTTTATAAATTTCTCGGTCGGTAACTTTTCGTCTCGGAGGAGGAACCACAATAGAATTGGGCTACCTACTTGCAGGCTATATTCAAAGAATTGCCCAAAGTGAAACCATTTATCCTTGGTGTACATAAATGCTAGCAATGTCAACGATACTGATCCTAACAAAAGAATAGGACGTACAAAACGTGGTAAAACGCGAATAAACGCAGTAATAAGCGCACAAAAGGCATAAAAATAACCATGATTAATCGTCAAGTTGTCAATCATTGCATTCGTATCAGGGCTACGTACATAATCAGTCCACTGCATTCCCCATACGCCCTCTACCAGCCAAGACATCCAGCTCTCAGACCATAAAATACTGCGAAAAGGCGCATCCCAAAATATGTGCTGGTAAGCGCGTCCCGCAAAAACACAAAAGGTGGCAATTTGTAGTAAAAGGAAGATTTTTTGACGCATGTTAGATTTATTAATAATTCTTAACAAAAATTTAACGGATATAGTATCCAAACGAAATGGCGAAGATAAACGCTTATGCGCGACTTTAAATTGGGTAAAGTGTATCTTTTCTGAAATTTTTCGTTAACAACACAATATGCAAACCCTAATTGAGTTTTATATCTCGGTCGCACGTTATTAAACATCTCAAATTTCCTCTATTTTTGAATAAATATTTTGACAAACGCTCTTTAAACTACTACTATTAATGGAACGCAAATTTATACTCTCAGGATTGTTGTGCCTATTAGGTTTCGGCAGTACATTATTTGCTCAGACTTCTGTTTCCCTAACTGACGATTCTTCAATTACTACAATATCAGTTTCCGAAGAAACCTTTTACGAAGACGCATCTAATCAAGTTATCTACATTGACTTTGAAACGGTTCAAGTCAACCTCAGTGACCTAAAAGTTAAAAATTCTAATGGCGAAGTCGTCATGAATGATGAACTTTCGTCTTTACCTGTTAATACAATCTATGAATTGGATTACAGTACTTTTGAACCAGGTGATTATGAAATCGAATTGCGCTCTTATACGGGTGTAATGACAAAGACTGTAGCGGTTAAGTAAAGTTTTAGAGTTATATGGTTGTAGAGTTTTAAAGTTCGCTTTTAGACTTTTTTCCGCCATTCATTTTTAAACTTGGTTTTTAGGCTACCTTCTCCAAAAAAGGCAATGCGTTTATCGCATTGCCTTTTTTTTGTTTGAGGAATCCTTGCACTTACGTACAAGGCTGAAGGCTGTCGTGCCGTTGGCACTTTTATGTGTAAAGCTAGGGCAAGACTCAAACTCTCATCAATAGCTCTTAAACTTAAAAACTCTCTAAAGTCCTAAATTCCACCACTTCCGTCTATGCAAATACCAAGTCGTCACAGCCCCTAATATGATAAAGTAAAATATCTCCGCTGTCCAAGCCAGCATCAGTCCGCCATCTGTAAATTCGACAACAATGTAAATGTAAGCCAAGTAAAACAAGGCGCAAAAGAGTTGTAATTTCAAACCAAACATCGTAGCTCCCGTGCCAGCCAAGCCATTGAACAATACGCCAACAATAGAAAATAAAATTAGAATAATGAATAAAATCCAGAGGATTGGACGGCTTTCTGTAATTAAACTCATGTCTTGAGAGCCTAAGATTGGATATAAGGTCGTCTCAGGAAAAAGAACGACAGGTAATGCCAATATTAGCGTCGATAAGCAACAAATCTTGGCAACCTTCCATATCATCGGTACAACGGCTTGACGCTTTTTAGCACCGATAAAATTGCTCACGATAGTATTTGTTCCTGAAGAAAATCCCCAACAAGGAATGGAAAGTACTAAATAGACGATTCTAACTAGATTTGAAATGGCTAATTCTCTTTCTCCTAAGTTTTCAATGATACCAAAGAACACAAACCAACTGCCCAATCCAACAATAGACTGTGCAACTATCGGTGTCGAAAGCTTCATTTGCTTCTTGATTAAAGGAATATCTAGCTCTGGCAACTTAAACAGTCCCATTTCCTTAGCTTGTTTATCTTGTAACATATAGATAACAAACGCTAAAAAGGTACATATTTCGGCAATCGTACTTGCTAATCCTGCACCAGCAATTCCCATTTCAGGAAATCCCCATTCTCCAAAAATTAAGCAATAATTGAGGACAATATTAACAACGGCGAGAATAAGAGTCGCCACAATAATGAATTTTGTGCGCGCTATGCCTGTATAAAGCGCAATAAACGCCACGCCTGCATAACTAAAAAACACGCCCCAAGACCGCGTACTCAAATAATCTAAACTTTGATAAAAAATACGGTCACTATCGACAATGAGCGAGAAAAAATAATATGCCCCAAATTGCATAAATAGAAACATGACCACTGCCAATGCCATTTCAAAATAAAGCATGGAATAAAAAGTCAAACCTGCTTTTTCAGGTTTGTCCTGCCCCATTTTGCGCGCAATCAATATCTGACCGCCTTTACTAAAACCATATCCAATAGACGCCACCACTAAATAAAACACAGAAACAAAGCCAATAGACGCAAATTCGCCATTGCCCATGCCATGTACTTCATCATAAAAATATAGGAAAATACTATCAGCTAAAGCTATAACATTCTGCGCCGCACTACCGAGCATAATCGGTGCGGAGATAGAAAGAATCTGCCTGTAACTGGTGGAAAGCTGCATTTATAGTGTTGGACGGTTAGAAGGGCTTTGGGTCACGAAAAGGGTTGAAGGGTTGAGAAGTTATGAGTTGTGAGGTTGCCATTCTAACTCGTGCAACCTCTCAACCCATAACCCCTCAACCTAAAAACCTATTTTTTACGCTTGCGGGCCTTCTCCGCCTTGTCTGCCTTTTCCTGTTGTTCTTTCATCGCTTTTTGTAGCTTTTGAGAGAAACCAGACTTCTTCTTTGGCTTAGCTTTATTGGCATCTAACTCCGCTTGCAATTTCTCATCATTGATGAGGAAATTCTTGGTAATGACTGTTTGTGCTACATTGAATAAAGCACTGAAGAATAAGTAACAAGTCAAACCTGATGCGTAAGTGTTGAAGAAGAAAATGAAAGTAATCGGCATGACGTACTGGATGTACTTCATCATCGGATTGCCCTGTGACATATCTACCAAACGGCTGTTGTACCAAGAGTATAAAACCGTTGTCGCTGCCCACAAGATTGTAAACAAACTCAAGTGGTCCCCTAATAATGGTAAATCTGGAATAGAGAAAAATGCATCGTAAGAAGACAAGTCATCTGCCCACCAAAAGCTTTTTTGACGGAACTCAATCGCTGCAGGGAAGAAACGATACAGTGCAATCCAAATCGGCATTTGTAGCAACATTGGCATACATCCACCTAGTGGACTCACGCCATATTCCCCATACATTTTCATGGTTTCTACCTGTACTTGCTGTGCGTCGTCTTTGTGCTTATCTTTTAACTTAGCTATTTGAGGCTTCAAAAGAGCCATTTTCGCCTGTGAGCGAATCATCTTGTAAGTCAATGGATATAGAACTAACTTAATCAATAAAGTCAACATCAAAATAACGATACCTGCACTGCCAATAAAGCCAGATAGGAAGTTAAATGCTGGACGAATAACCCAACGGTTGATTGTTCCTAAGAAAGAAGAACCGAATGGAATAACGTCTTCCATATTGGTTCCATATGCGCGTAAACGGTCAAACTCATTTGGTCCGATATACATTGCCATTGAGAATTTCTCATTAGCCAAAGGAATCAAAACTTCACTTCTCAATTGCTTCAAGTCTGGTGCATCTTCTTCTTCTCCTATGGACTCAAATTTACCTGAGTAAAAAGAAGTTTCTTTTGCCATCAAAGTAGAATTAAAAAACTGATTAGAGTGAGATACCCACTTTAGACGCTCTTCTAATTCTTCCTCATCATCGCCCGTACAAGAACAATAATCAACACCGTCCTCTGCTGCTTTGAAATAAACTGTAGAATAACGTTTCTCAAATTCTACGTTTTTCTCCAATTTATCCAAATAATCTACCCATTGCAACTTAACATTGCGGGCATCAGCAGACAAAACATTACCCAATCCTACAAAACGAATGTCGTAGTCAATGTTATAAGTCTCTGGTGCGATGCTATATTTTTGCTCAAAATAACCACTACCTGCATTCGCACGGTAAGTAACAGAATTTGCTGTTTGTTCGGCTAAGGTAAAGTACAAGTCACCCGATTTAATCGTACGACCGTTACTCGCCAATGGTAAAAGGTAATCAAATTTATTTTTACGGTCATTCAACAAAACTAAGTCATTCTTAGTCACTTCATTGTTTTCGTCTTCCGTAATCTTTTGATATTGAGACAGTTCTACTTGCTTGATGCGTCCACCTTTGTTAGTCAATGTAACGGTAAACAAGTCGTTTTTCAAGTCTACAGTCTCTTCATTTCCAACTGTTGCTGCTCCAAAATCACCGAAAACAGTAGAAGCCTGCGCCTTAGCAATACTATCTTGCTCAGGTGTCAAGCTTTTTGGGACTACTGGTGCAATGAGTCCTTGCTGACGCAAATTTTCCAAGCTATCCAAATATCTGACCTCTGCCTGAATGGAGTCCTTTGCACGTTCTTCCATCTGCGCTGCCTTTATCTCATCCGCAGTTGGTGCCGTGTAGTAGTTGTACCCCATCAAAATCATAAAAATCAGCACAAAACCAATTATCGAATTCTTATCCATTTTACTCTTGTATGTTAGAAAAAAAGTTTGAAATGTTGAAAATGTTTGAGTTGTTAGAATATGGTTTGAATGGTTAGAGTTGTTTGTTTACTACTCTAACAATTCTAACTAGTCTGACAATTCTAACAATTTCTAACTAATCCTGAATTACGCGGCAAAAGTAAACTTTTTAATTGGGGTGACGAAAGATGCACGACGATTCTGACAGAAATATAGACGAAAGGTGGTTTTGGTTATTAGTTATTGGTTATTGCGTTATTTTTTCAGGGGTTACTATTAATAGAAAAGCGACTTTCAACCTCCTTCTCTCCTATTTTAAAGGATGAAAGAAAGCTAAAAATCGCTTTGTTAAAATTATATAAATCGATAATTAGAACATATCCGTATTTAGAGATTTTGGATGTTAGACTTTAGATGTTAGATTTTCGTTATAAAAAATCCAATATCTAAAGTCTCTTAAGTAGGTGTCCCAAAATAATCGACCTACTTATCCAACATCTCGCCTACCTATTTATCTGTAAATATCCCGAATACACTTGAATATCCTGAGTTTCATCATTCAGATTCAAGATATAGAAATAAGTACCGTCAGGTAGGTCTTTTCCGTCCCAAGTTCCTTGCCAGTCATTCTGGTAATTGATAACATCGTGAACTCGGTTACCCCAGCGGTTGTAGATTTGAAGTCTGCTGTCTCTAAATCCTTCAACACCGTTGATTTTAAAGTTATCGTTGATACCATCTTCGTTTGGAGAGAAACCTGTGAAGATTTCAATACCGTTACATTCAACTGTTACATAAGCCCAAGCCGTATCACATCCGATAGTATTACATATCGCATATTCTAAACTGTCTGGTGCTCCAGGCGCACAATAGCCGTCTTCTGGTACGTAGTTAATCGTGCCGTCAGGACTAAATGCTGCCGCTCCAAAGTTTGGCTGCGTTACTATGTAGAAAGTATCTAACAAACCGTTAATCGTATCATTCGCAAATGGATTGAAAACAACTGGTTCATCTTGTCCTGTCAAAGTAGAATCAATCACCGCAATCGGCAATCCTATATCTCCCGAACTCACCGTAATAAAGACATAAGTCGTATCACAGATACCCAAATCATCACACAATACGATACATGCTTCGTCTTCTCCAGGTTCTAAACCTGCGAAAGACACACATAAACTATCGCCTTGTTCTGCTGTATTTCCGATAACGATTACTTCGGCATTTGTTCCTGACAATTGTGGGCAATCGTTTGTAATTGTCTCAAAATCACCCAATAGGTCTAAAGTGTCAAAGCATAAAGTATCTAACATTCCTACGTCTATCGTTAGGAATAATGTATCTGTTGTTACACAGGAAACTGTTGAGATTAAGGTATCTCGGCAACCTGTTACTTGGTCTTCAAACATCAACTCAGTTGTTCCAACAGGAACAGTTATCGCTGTTCCGTTAGGAACTGTGCTACCGTCTGCATCAATTGTCGCTGTTTCTTGTGAAGAAATCTGAACAACTGTCAAGAAGTAAGTATTGAATTGAGAACCACCAATGAATGCCTCTGGAAGAGCTTGGTAAACCCAAGGACTCATCGGGTCTGCTGTATTGATTAATGCTAATGCATCTTCAATGACATCCACTGTATCTGCAAAACTAGTCGTCGTTCCGTTTATGTCTGTAATGTCAAAGAAGACACCATATGGTCCAAGTTGTCCACCTGCCGCAACAGTTGCTAATGACAATACATTTATACTGTCAATATCACAAGCCGCACGAACGCCTGTGTAAAGAACGCCGCCAACAAAAATATCTGTTCCTGCCAAATCCGTCATTAGGATAGGTAAGCAAACTTCGCCTTCGATAGCTAAACAGTTTGTTAATCCTGCTCCTACATTATCGATGACAAATAAATCATCACATTGCTCCAAAACTTCCACATTAATCGTCACGGTGATACATCCCATTGCATTACAAACCTCTAAACAAGCTGTATCTAAACCAATCATTAATGGGTCTAGTGTGATGCAGTAAGTGTCTTGGTCGATAGTAAAAGCAACATTGTCTGTCGTATTCGGGTCGCAAGTATTCGTGATAGAAGTAATACCAGTCGTATCAATATCTAAATCTTCAAATAAGCAAATCACTGTTTGCTGATTTAAATTAACCGTTGTGTCAATTTCTAAATCAACGAACTGAATACAACGCACATCTACAAAAATTTCTTCCATACATGAACCGTCAAGGCGCGTAAAGACAAGATTGTGCTCTCCTTGTGGCAAAGTCAATGCTGCACTGTTTGCCGCATCTGGACATTCTACAAAACCTCCAGTATAAGCATTTCCATTGTCTGTAATTGTATAATTTACCATGCTATCAACAGGTAAGTTCACACAGAACAAAACAGGGAAATCGCAATCAGGCATGATGATTTCAGAGTCAGAAATCGCTGATAATTCAGGACATCCCATCATGTCATCACACATCACAGTAATATTCACTATATCTGTACAAGTTGTCACTGGATTTGTAAATTCAATTTGGTGTACACCTGCTGTTAAGTCTAAGCTGATACCATTGTCGCCGCCGTTTGTTAGGATATTGTATGGCAATTGAAATTGTGTATCTAATGCAACATCTGTAATAAATAAAGTATCATACATTCCTGTTGTAGTCGCATTATCTAGGCGATTATCTGAGAAGTTAGACGACCAAGCCGCCGCCGTGTCCCATACATTCAAACTATCATCTAATGCCGTAGCAGAAGTAAAGCTACCACTATAAGTTATTCCATTAATATCAACACTGTCAACTAAATAGTCTCCAAAAGCCAACAAGCCAGAAATATCGCTATAGTCGTAAAATCCTCCTAAAACTTCACCACCACAGTTAATTGCTCCGTCAACTGGCGTTCCGTTGTCTGTAATTGTGTAGCCCGTTAGGTCTGCATCATTTACATCTAAGCAGTATGGTAGCGTTGCTTCGCAATCTTCTAACATCAATACGATATTATCTGCAAGAATTAAATTCTCTTCACAGTTTGGAATAACATCAATGATAACATCAATTGTGTCACATTGAACTACACCGTCCATTGTCGTACTACAAACAGCAATACAACCTGCGTCATCTCCGATATAATCCATATTTGGAGTAAAGACAAAGCAAGTGTCATCTAAAATTGTAAAAGTACCGTTCATTGGCATTCCACAAATACTAAGAGAGTCAAAGTCTGGATAGTCTGCTATTATATCAAAACAAGTCGTATCTGGTTCGTTTTGTGGTGTTTCAATAATTATTGTCGAGGCACCGTCAAGAACGTTGATGTTAACGACATCGTCACATCCTGTTTCATTCAAAGTCAACACTAAAACATGTGCTCCTGGCTCAGTAAAGACAAATGCTGTACCGCCTGGTATTTGCTGTGGTGCTGCTGGGTCATCTGAAATAGTAATTCCGTCCGTCACAAACAAGTTACCATATACAGTATCCATATCCCCTCCAAAAATACTGTTTCCAATAGTTTCAAAAGTCCAGTTTCCTGTCGGGTCCCAAGTATTCATTAATGCGACAACGCCTGCTATATCATCTGCTGTACCGTCAAATGTCTCTCCGCCCACTGTCCATGATACCATTGAAAATGGCGCTGAAGGAAATGTATTGGTTTGGTAAACAAAGGCATCCATGAGCAAACAAGCCCCTTGTGGTCCACTGTATAATTCGCCGTCTAATTCGACCGTATAGTTCATTGCAATGTCTACCGGTAAAATTGGTAAACAAAGTGTAGAAACACCCATATCTGTCACCAACATTGTATCCGAAACGGCAATAAAGTCTTCACAGACTACCGTACTTCTCACGATAACATAAGTTGTATCGCAGAAAACTGGGTCAGAGTCATCACAGTGTACAATGCAAATCTCTGTCGAGTCAGACAAGCCAATAGAACTTGACAAATCAATCGTCAAACAAGTATCTGATTGAACAGATACACTAACTTCGTCAGGATTAAATCCACAAAGCATTGATGATGCAATGTTTCCTGGCAACTGTAAATAGTTCGTTGTCAATAAACAAGTATCAAAAGCACCTGCGACAGGAGCATCAATGTAAATCGTATCTAAAGGTGGTAATGTTTGAATAACAAAAGTCGTATTCGTACAAGTTGTATTTGGGAAAGGAACATCGTCACAAACCGTCAAACACATCGTATCTAATCCTACAAAACCATTTAATGGCGTGTAAGAAACACATGGTAAACCTGCTAAAATTGGTGCTGTTCCGTCAGTCGGCGTCACACAGTATCCAAGCGTTCCGTCCCAGCTTCCTACTAAGTCCATAGTGTCTACACAAATTTCAGCAATCTGTGTTTGAAAAGGAGTTACTAAAGGAATAAACTGAGATTCTAAATCTTCATTCAAATTAATGGTCAAAGTATCTGTACAACCGATAAGGTCAGTGATTTCAATAGTGTGAACACCAAATCCTGTGATTGTTACTTCTCCGCCATTAGCATTAAAAGTTTGTCCAAGAGAAATAGTTGTCGTTGTACCGTCGGCTAACATGACTTCTATATCTCCACAACCTTGACCTTGTGCCGCACCAGAAATAACTGAATTAGCTAAATCAACCGTCCAGTTGCTCATTGGGTCATTTAATTGCATACTATCAATTAAATTAGTGATATCTGACAAAACAAAACTAAATGTCTGTCCATTACACACCCACTCTTCTACTATAACTTCTTCTCCTGTCGGTATTGCGCCATATAAATAGTTATAAACTGTATCTACATCACATGGTGCAGGAATAACAGGAATAGCATCTCCGTCCACAATTATCTGATAATCAGATAATAAAGTCAACTGAGGAACAGGAATACATACTGCTGTAGTCGGGTCTAGTGTAGTCACAGTCATTTCATCTTCTGCAAAAACAGGCGCACAATCTGGCGTTACTGTTACAGTGAAGAAAGTCGTATCACAAATTGAGTTTGGCGTGCTGTCATCGCAAAATACGATACATACATCTGTCTCGCCAAAGAAACCGTCAACTGGGTCAAATGTGACACAATTGTCAACAATTGTAGCTGCTTCTATTGCTGTATCATCCGAACCACAAATTTCTCCACTCACGATATTACCTGGTAGCGTCAAAATTGGGTCTTCTAAGCAGTATTCTAATGTTTCTAAAGTATTGACTGTTACGTCAACTGTATTCGTTGGAGGGTGCACATTGATGATAAAGTATGTTGTATCACATACAACACCTGTCGCATCGCCTTCTTGACAAACAAAGACACAAAATTCATCTTGTCCTAAAAATCCGTCACCAGGGAAGTAAGCTATACAGTTATTTTCAAAATCCGTGATTGGTGCTCCACCATTCATTGGGTCGCCGCAGTAACCTAAACTAGCCACTTCACCAGAAGGTAAATTCACTCCTGTAAAACAGAATGGGTCAGTAGGAATATTCATTGGTGTAGAAACAAAAACAGTATCTCCTTCGCCTTCACTTGGTGTTGGAGGAGTAACAACTTCCCCTTCTACAATGATTGTAATATTGTCTGTACAACCTGAGTCGTTAGTCGCTACAAGTTCGTATGTTCCTTCTCCGTCAACTTGAATACAAGTTCCGTTTGGAAGAGCAGATGTATTTGCATCAATATCATTACCAAAACCTGTACTTACTACTGTATATATAAGTTTACCATAGACAACACCTTCGGTCCCACCCAATAAAGAGTTTGGACTAATGATATTCCAGTCTCCTGTTGGGTCCCAAATATTTAATTGGTTGCGTAAATCTTCTAAATCTTGTACTTGACCACTGAAATCATCGCCGTTACAAACCCACGATTCAATCATGTATGGTCCCATTCCGTCGTCAAATACACTACCATTGTAAGAAGTAAGAGTCACCTCGTCACAACCCAAAAGCTGCTGCGTGTAATCTACTCCATTTAAAACTAAATTGTAAGCAACTAACTGTCCAATCGGTGCTGGCACACAAACTTTACCGTCATCGGAAAGGTCTGCAACATTAACTGTGATTGAAGTTTCTTGAAACAACAACTGACCGTCATTTGTCAATTGAACAGGATTTAAGGCATAAGCTGCTGCACAACTTCCGTCTGCATTTCTTACAAATACATTGTATTGACCTTCTGCTAAACCAGTGAAAGTATTATTCGTTTGGTAGTTGATACCACCGTCAATGCTGAATTCTAAATTATTAACATTATTAACGTCAACGATAATTTGACCGTCAGGAATAGCACAACCACTAGGGTCATTAATCGTGACACCTTCAATTTCTACGTCTTCTCCTCCTGTATTCATTACAACGACTTCTCCACCTTGTGTGACACAAATACCTGCCGCGTCTTGTACGACTATTGTGTATGTACCAACTGGCAAATCGTTAAATGTACCAAATGGTGAGAAATTTGCACCGCCGTCGATACTATATAAAATATTATCTGCGCCAGATGCCGTGATAGTCAATGCACCAGTTGTTTCTCCACAACCAATTGCCATAGTTTGGATATCATCAATAGATAAACCGCTAATCGTTTGAATTTCAGCTTGACCACCTGCAGTTTCACAAGTTCCGTCTGCATTTCTTACGGAGATATCGTAAGTTCCAGCTGCTAAATTCGTAAAGTTATTATTTGCTTGCCAAGATGTACCGCCGTTAATACTGTATTCAAGGTTACCATTTCCTCCGCCAGCAGTAATTGTAATACTACCGAAGGTCATACCACAGCCGATATCTGTCGCGTCAATCGCAGAAACAGAAACAGTTCCTGTCTGTACTAAACTAATCGTTGCTAATACAGTCTCACATGTACCGTCTCCATTGCGCACTGCTGGGCTATAATCACCCGCGTCTAAAGCATCAAAACTAGTCATAGTAGACCAAGTCGTACCGCCGTCAATGCTATATTCAAAATCTGAACCGTTGCTTGGAGAGAAAGTAATTGAACCGTCTGCTGTTCCACAACCAGGATTAGTAAAAGAAGTCGTTGCTTCTGGACCTCCTGAGATAGTTAAAACTACAGGATTACTTGCCAAGAATATTTCTTCATCTGTCAAAATATTCAATGCCGAAACAGTATAAGAACCTGCTCCTAATCCTGCAAAACTTGGACTTGCTTGGTAATCAATTCCGTCAATCGTATAAAGATATCCGAACTCAAGTGGCCCAGTAATCGTTATAGAACCATTTGTTGTTCCACAGTCAGCAGGATTGACAAAGTCTGCCGTTACAATGACTGTACCGTCACCATTTGCTGCTAAATCAACAAGGTTGCCTGCTTCTTGACAAGTTCCGTCTGTATTTTGGATGAATGGTTGATACTCTCCCACTCCAAGATTTTCAAATATTCCAGTAGAACTAAAAGTCAAACCACCGTCAATACTATACTGAAGCATAGAGTCGTCACCAAAAATGCTGATAGTTATACTACCATCATTTGAAGTCGTCGTCGTTGGGTCTACAGAGAAAATACCTACGAGTTCTGCACAGGCAGATGCGTCTGGCTCTATCAAAACAACTTCAAAGTTTCCGATGAATTCTGTTCCGCCAACATTGCGCACTTCTACTTGGTAAGTACCTGGAGGCAACATACCGAAAAAGCTACTTGTTTGCCAGTTTAGTCCGCCGTCAATTGAGTATTCTAAAGTATTACTGCCACATGCCGTTGCAGTAACTGAAATTGTTCCGTTATTTGTACCTGGACCTGTTGGGTTTTCACCTATAGCACCTCCAAATGTTGGAATATCATTTTCTGTAATGATGACAGCATCTTCTCCAATAGTGCTACATGCGCTATCGGCATTACGTACACCTACGATATACGAACCTGCTGGCAGACCTTCGAATGAATTGCTTACATCCCAAGTTGCGCCTCCGTCAATCGTGAATTCGTAGGCAGGTAATCCACCTTCAGCTTCAATAACAAGGGTACCGTCTGACAGTCCACATGTTGCTTCATTTGGTGTAGCCGAGACCAAACTCGGTCTAACTGGCTCTGCTATCGTAATGCTTTCGCCACTTACTTGACAAGCTGAACCGCCTTTTCTAACCACTACATTATAAGTACCAGCGGCTACAGCTGTAAATTGATTGCTGGCTTGGAAAGTAATTCCGCCGTCGATACTATAGTCAAATGTACCATCATCATTACTAGCTAAAATAGTAATTAAACCGTCAGCTACGCCATTACAATCTGTTGTTCCTTGTGAGAAAGTTGGATTTAAGGTTGGACTATCTGTTGAGCTTAATTCCACCGTACCCGCATTGACAGCACAAGTACCGTCTGTGTTTCTTACAAAAACAGAATATGTTCCTGCGTCTAAACTTGTAAATGCATTATTTGCACTGTAAGTGTTTCCACCATTGATACTATATTCAAACGTACCAGACCCTTGTGAAGCTGTAATGACAATAATTCCGTCATTTGCGCCACATGTTGAAGGCTGTGTTGCTAATGGTGCTTCCACGAATGGTGCGCCAACAGCTGTTAATTGCGTTAATTCTGAAGTAGAACTACAAGTACCGTCTGCATTGCGAGCAACCACATCGTAGGTACCAACTGTTAATCCGTCAAAAGTATTTTCTGACTGGTAAGTTGTACCGCCGTTAATGCTATACTCATAAGTTCCTGTTCCAGCAGCAGCAGTTACAGAAATAGAGCCATCTGTCGCGCCACAGCCCGAAGGATTTGTAATTGACACATCTGTGATAGCTGCTTGGTCTGCTGTCGTTAAAGAGATGGCATCTCCGATAACTGGACAAGTTCCCATTAACTGGTTGCGAACTGCAGGCGTATATGTACCTGCATCTAAACCATTAAAAGTTCCGAAAAACTGCCAAGTCAATCCACCGTCAATTGAAAATTCTAAGTCGCCTTCCCCTGTTCCCGTTACAACAATAGAACCGTCATTACTATCACATGAATTTGGATTTTGAAAGTCTGGAGTACCAATAGTTGGCTCCGTTGGTTCGATAAGAGAAACCGCGCCGCCATTTGTTTGACAAATAGATGAAGCCACGACAATATTGTATTCACCTCCACCTAAATCAGTGAAAGCGTTGCTATTTTGGAATGTTGCACCGCCGTCGATGCTATATTGGAAGCTACCGTCGTCGTTTTGAACGAGTACCGTGATACTACCATTTGAAAAGTTACAACCTGTTGGGTTTTCTGTAAAATAAGTAGGAATAGCTGGTTCATCACTAGAACTTAATGTCTCTGTTGGACCAAAAACTGTACATGTTCCGTCTGCGTTTCGAATGCTAATCTCGTAAGAACCTGCTGGCAAGTTTTCGAAAAGGCCTGATGCTTGAAAATCAACACCATTTAGACTATAAACGATATTTTCACCCGAAGCTTCAATTAAAATCGAGCCGTTTGCAGTATCACAAGATGTTGGATTAGTTGGGAAAATGCCCGTAATCGTTCCGCCATCTGTTGATAAAGTAATCAAGTCACTAGTAACAGGACAAGAGCCGTCGTTGATACGTACGGTCACTGTATAAGAACCTGCACCTAAGCCATTAAATGTATTTTCAATTTGAAAGTCAACACCGTTAAGAGAATATTCATAAGTATTTGCTCCAGAAGCATCTACACTGATTGTTCCGTCCATTTCACCACAATCACTCGGGTCGATAAGTGCAACATTATTAATTGTTGCCGAACCTGCGCTTAATAATTGTGCTGCATTTTCTAAAAGAGGACAAGTTCCGTCACTGTTTCTGATACCTAACAAGTAATCTCCAGCAGCTAAGCCACCAAAAAGATTAGAAGGCTGCCAACTTAGACCATTGTCAATACTGTACTCATAAGAACCTGTGCCGCCTGTTGGTAAATTTACGCTAATGCTACCGTCTGATGTCAAACAAGAGGATGCTGGAGAAGCTGTAATACCGTTAAATGTTGGCGCATCTATTTCTGAAACTGCGACTGTCTCTGTATGATTTACAGGACAAGTTCCATTTGCATTTCTTACAATGACATCATAAAATCCTTCTCCTACATTTTCAAATGTATTCGTGAAAAAGAAATTGATACCATTATCAATGCTATATGTATAAGTACCCTGACCACCTGTAGCGGTAATCACGATGCTTGAATTTTCTTCGCTACATGCTGCGGCTTGATTAACTACAACATTTTGAATAGTTGGACTCTCTGGCTCTGTTAATTCATAAGTTTGTCCATTCACGGGACAAGAACCGTCATTACCGCGAACCACAACAGGATAAGAACCTGAAGGTAAACCCGAGAAAGAGTTACTTCCTTGGAATGTAGCTCCGTTATCGATACTATATTCAAAAGAACCGTCGTCATTATCTACAATAACAGTAATGATACCGTCACTTGCACCACAATTGCTAACTGGCTGAATAAAATCGCTTACAATATTAGGCTCTAAACCACCTAGTAAACTAACGGGAGAACCAGACACAAAACAAGTTTGGTCAACTGTTCGTACCCGGACGCTATAATTTCCACCGACTAAACCATTAAAGGTATTAGAAGCCTGCCAATTCAAACCATTATCTAAGGAAAACTCTAGATTATTTACATCTCCGTTGCTGATATTAATAGTAATAACACCGTCATTCGCTAAACAAGAACTTGGATTAAATACTGTCGGTGTATTTATTTGAGGTGCATCAGATGCTGTCAAAGTAACAGCACTCCCATAGTCTGGACATGTATCATCATCCGCATTACGTACACCAGGTGTATACTCGCCTGCTCCCAGTCCCATGAAAGTCGCAGCAGACTGCCAACTAGCTCCACCGTCTACAGTAAACTCATAATTGCCATTAGTACCACCAGAGGCAGTCATGGCAATCTGTCCGTCATTTGCGGTACAAGTTGTTAAGTTACTTGGTGTTGCCGTTCCAAAAGTCGGCGAGATTGGTTCTGTAATTGTACGAAACTCAGGTGCAGATACACAATCTGTTCCCGCAGAACGCACTAATATAATATAGTCTCCTGCTGGCAAGTTTGAAAAGAAGCCATTGAAAACATAGTTTGCACCATTGTCTACACTGAACTCTAAGGCACCGTCTCCTGTCGCATCGATAAAGAAAGAACCATTATCTAGTCCACAGTTTGTGACATTTGTTCCCGATATATTTACGACAACAGGTGCTGTTACTGGTGATAATGTTATTTCTTCGCCATTAACAGGACAAGTATCATCCTCGTAACGTACGACAATGTTGTATACTCCAGAGCTCAAATCTCCAAAGAAATTGGAAACTTGAAAAGTGGTACCTCCGTCTATACTATACTCTAAAGACAAATCAGTATTCGAGCCTTCTGCCGAGATGATTATTGTTCCATTTTCAGCAATGCAGTTGGTTGGATTACTGCTTGAGGACGGAAACATTGTAATCTGGTCGGGAGTAGCCGACAAAGACAACATATCAACGGGGAGAAAATCTTTCTCACCTTCGTTTTCAATGTTAAAAGTACAGATTTGGTTAGTAGAGTAATTGTCAGTAAACACTGATTTTGCCGATAACGAAAAAACGGAAAAAACGGCTGCTAGCACTAAGCCACAGACCGTACGTCTTTTGTTATTGATAAAAGAGTTGTTTTTGTTACTGATTACGCAGTGTAAATAGCGCTTCATCTTTCTTTATTTGATATGTTCAAAAAATTCAAACCAAATTTTGAGTTATATAGATGTTAGACTTATAATATCTTCATCTCTTATTACCAAAATCATTAATAGTCTGAAAGCGGAGCTAAAACGGTGTTCTAATTCGTTAGAGCTTTATTTTCATGGAGAAATTCACTGGAAAATTAAATAAAAATAAATTTAAAATTTACTTGTATTACTTTTCTTAAATCAATTTCAAATGTGTTTATACACACAAAAGTCTCGCTTGCTATGGCAAACAAGAATCCTTTGTTTTAAAATCTCGTAATGTTACTTGGAAATAGTTGGTGTTGAAAAAAAATTCGGTAAGATAAAAGATGCGCCTCGTTGGTAGATTCTTTTTTGTTATCTCGAAAGGCTATAGCTCTCGAAAATAAAAAGAAATCAAATAAAAATCGCTCAATGAATAGAGTAATTTTTGACAGCATTGGCTAGTGTTTATCTCATTAATAGTATGCTTAGCTATAGAATAAATTTAGTTTGTTAAAACTTACATCTACCCTATCCATCTGCTTTATTTTGCAGAAACCTCCTAAAATTCTAATGCTCAAAAATCAAGAAAAACTACATTCCTTTGTCAAAAAGGCATATTTGACTCTTTATCAAAAAAATAAGTATTCTAATTTTTCACCATATAAAGTCACGGGGGACTGACATACTGAATCATTTTCAAGTTAAATTTTCAAAATTTGTACCAAAAACCGCATTAGTTACCTAACTGACTGAATTACAGAAAATTATAATATAAAAAATGTATTAATAGGCGCAAATATTAGGCTCTCTCTATATAAAATAGAGGTCCAGATTTAAAAATCTTTTAGATAGGGGGAGAATGTCTTTAAATACTAAGGTAAGGGAAACCGTTTTTGTATGTTATAAAACATAGCGAATAGTGTAATAATAGACAAATTTAACAAGTATTTCTTATTTTCCAAAAAGATATATGTTTTTAAAGGAATTATTTCTTCTAAACAGTCAGTCCTACTCCCCAATATTTAACTAATTAAGCCGATAATCCAAAAAATGTCCGTTTTATACACTCCTTCGCCTTTCATATTTGCGCTAAAAAGCATACATTTGCGCCGATTTTCGGGAAGAGCTTACTAGCTTCTTTCTTTTGTATTAGCAAACAGATGTTAGAAACTAGGTATTAGATGTTAGATTTTTTGACAAAATACTCAATGTTTAACATCCCAATATCTAGTATCTTAAATAAATAAAATAGCTTTAATCAATGAGCGGAACTAAAATTACCATTAAGAAGGAGTCATTAAAAGTACCCAATGACCCAATTATTCCTTTTATCGAAGGTGACGGAATCGGACCAGATATCTGGGCAGCAGCACAACGTGTTTTTGATGCAGCAGTAGAGAAAGCTTACGGTGGAAAGAAAAAAATTCACTGGAAAGAAGTTTATGCTGGTCAAAAAGCAATGGACAAAACAGGTGAATGGTTGCCACAAGCAACTTTGGATGCATTGAGCGAATATTTAGTTGGTATCAAAGGTCCTTTGACGACTCCTGTAGGTGGTGGTATCCGTTCTTTGAACGTTGCTATTCGTCAAAAATTGGATTTGTACGCATGTGTACGTCCTGTAAAATGGTACCGTGGTGTTCCTTCTCCAGTGAAGAAACCTAACTTGGTAAACATGACTATTTTCCGTGAAAACACGGAAGATATCTACGCTGGTATCGAGTATATGCATGGTACGCCAGAGAATGATAAAGTAAAGAAATTCTTTATCGAAGAAATGGGTGTGACGGGTATTCGTTTCCCTGATACTGCTTCTTTGGGTGTTAAGCCTGTGTCAAAAGAAGGTACTGAACGTTTGGTTCGTGCAACTATCAAAGATGCATTGAAAGACAAAAACTGTACTTCTGTAACTTTGGTACACAAAGGAAACATCATGAAATTCACCGAAGGTGCATTTAAATCATGGGGTTACCAATTGGCGAAAGATGAGTTTGGTGCAAAAGATTACCAAGGTGGACCTTGGCAAGTAATCGAGCACAAAGGTCGCGAAATCATCATCAAAGATGTTATTGCTGATGCTTTCTTGCAACAAATCTTATTGCGCCCAGCAGAGTACGACCATATCGCTACTTTGAACTTAAACGGTGACTACATTTCTGATGCATTGGCTGCTGCAGTTGGTGGTATCGGTATCGCTCCAGGTGCAAATATCAACTACGAAAGTGGTATCGCAGTATTTGAGGCGACTCACGGTACAGCGCCTAAGTATGCTGGTCTTGATAAAGTAAATCCTTCTTCTGTTATCCTTTCTGGTGTGATGATGTTTGATTACATGGGTTGGGGTAAAGCTGGTAAGTTGATTGAAAAAGGTATCAAAGCAGCAGTACGTAAGAAACGCGTTACTTATGATTTTGACCGTTTGATGAAAGATGCTACTTTATTGAAGTGTTCTGAATTCGGTGATGAAATCATTGCTAATATGTAAGATTAGTTGTTGATTGACAGTTGTCAGTTGATAAGCTATGAATACTTAAATCCCGCTTCGAATATTTTCGGGGCGGGATTTTTTTTGTGATGGTGTAACTTTGATTGTTAGGGTTTCGTCTTTGTTGTGTAAATCCTTGCACTTACGTACAAGACTGGAGGCTGTCGTGCCGTTGGCACTATTAAATGTTAGATAAATTTTTTGGATGAAATATCTCTTACTTTTCTGCTCTTTTTTCTTCTTTCCAAATACAACTATTGCTCAGTCGCGCTTGACTTGGCAACAGTTGGCAGATGTCTCTATTAAAAAAATGGAGGATAAGGAGAACTTTATGACTTATAATCAGGCAGATTTTGGTGAGGAATTATTGCCTCTGGATAGTACAGATGTGTATATATCGGGGTATTTGATACCGATTGATGCCATGGGATTGACTTATGCACTTTCACGCAATCCGAATGCTTCTTGCTTTTTTTGTGGTGGTGCGGGACCTGAGACCGTTATTCTGTTGCGTGTAAAACCTGAAAACTATAAGCGCTATGCGACTGATACACGTATGACTTTTACTGGTAGGATACGAATGAATAAAAATGATAAGAATAGCTTTATTTATGTATTACAAGACGCGGAAGAATATTAGAATTAGCTGCCAATTCTCGGTTGACCGTTAATTAAGTAACCGACAACTGGCAACTAAAAAACTATCTTGCGGTAAATAATGAACGCAACTCTCCTGCTTCCTCTGGCTTCATTCTTCCCGCTAGTATCAACCGCATTTCACGGCGACGTAGCGCACCAGCATAGCGTTGTTGTTCGTCAGCTGTTAGAGGCAATAATGGTGGTACTTTGGTTGGCTTCATAGAGTCATCGTCTAAGGCAACAAAAGTAAAGTATGCATGATTGCAGCGGCGACTATTATAACCTTTGATATCTGCTGCAAAGACTTCTACATAGATTTCTACTGAAGTATTGAAGGCGCGTGTAACTGCTGCTTCAATTGTCACCACATCACCAAGATTAATGTGCTTTTCAAAAGATACGTGGTCAACAGACGCTGTCACGGTATGCTTTTCACAGTGTTTTCCAGCACAGATACCACCAACGATATCCATCCAACGCAATAGATTGCCTCCCATGAGATTACCCAATGGGTTCGTATCATTGGGCATAATCATTTCCGTCATGACCGTTTTTGAATCTATGGTCTTTTTGCCTTTCATCTCTGAAATATTATTTTTCTCGTTGTATCTTTTCTGTAGATTTTCAATTTCACTCATCAAATGCTTTCTTTTTTTTAGAATATTTTTACAATTATATTTTGTAACAACACCACAAAGGTATAGTTTTCAAAAGAATATTTTGTTTCATTAGCTAATGAAATATTAGAAAAAATCAGGCCGAACGAAAAAATGCCTTTCGCAACAAGTACGAAAGGCATTTTTATTTGATTTAAAACAGTTCAAAATGTCGCTCTAAAAAGTAGTTTGACAAAATTATTTTTATATCGGCAAACAACTTGAAATCATACAATCACGAGATGCTGTTAGCACATTTCCATTTTCATCACAAGGACATATTTTCACAATATTATCACACTCGCCAGAATCTCTTTCCTCCATTCCTACACCATAATCGATGCACATCAATGGCTTACAATCTAGGTCCATAAGCAAAATCTTACCCGAAGTAATATTTGCACATTGATAAGGCGTATAAACCAAGTCTTCTGTAGTTGTTATTAGCATTTTCAAATCTTCTCCGTTTTCACCAGCGCCTTTAAAGTTTACTTGATTAAAATGGTGACTCCCCTGACGTAAAAGAGAAATGTGATAACTTGCATCATACAAATCTTCAAAATTTAATTCGTCTACAAAAATATTCGGTGCCTTGACGTTCATAAATGCACCGTTGTGTTTATCAATTGGATTAAAAACTGTTGCTTTTCCATTGGAGTCTATCAACTCCATCTTCCACTTGTCACTAGCACCAAACGAGAAATTGACAAATTCATCCGGGTCAGTACCTGGAGCTTCCTCAAGATTTGGGCAATCTTCCAATGAGTAAAAAATAGGATGCAAATGTTCTTCGCCATTAGAACGAATGGCCTCTACTGTGCAACCTTGCACATAAAATTTATCAAATTCTAAAGAGCCCGGCTGACATCCTCTTGTTCTGCTTACACTCGGACAAAAGTTTTTGTTTAAGGCTAAAGTCCCTCCTGTTTGTGTATAATTAAGTGTTGTACATGCTCCTTCTGCTGTCGCTTCGCTACCAAATTCCATAGTTAAAACATCTCCATTCTCCGATAACCTTGTGGCAGGACAAGGAGTTTGAGTAGAAGCCATATTCAAACCATAAAACGCTGGTTGTGCGACTGCTCCAGAAAATGAATTAGTAATAAAATCATTCATATAATTCTGAACACGAGCATATTGTATTGCATTATCTGTCTGCTGCTCCAATGTTAGAGCATTTGCATTTTCCGTAATCTCAGGCGTCGCAATTTCCTTTTCGCAAGAAAAAGCCAGCAGAGAAACAAGAGCGAGCAAGGTGTAAAGGTTAATATTCGAACCCATTTTGTAAGTCTTTGTTTTGGTAAAAATTAAAGAGGGGAAATAAGATAAAGGAGGGAATTGACAATAAATCAGGATAGCAAAAGTAAATTGAAGGCACTTTAACTAAATTTGCCAATAAAATTTTAATAGAAACACAAAAGGGAATAAAAAATACTGTGCCACAAAGGTAGTAAAGATGTTTAGAATCTTAATACCGACAAGTAGGTATTTGAAAAATAGTTAAGCTAAATAGCATTACCCCCCTTAAACGAATAACGCACAAAAGACAGCGTACTGTCGATTGTGCGTTTCTTTCTCGTACGAAGAAGTTTCCTCTATGTTAATTCGGCTTAATGATGTAGCGAATACCTGTTAAAAAACTGCTTACTGGACCAACTCTCTCGTCTTCAAGACGTTGTAAAATCGTATACTCCAAGCCTGGCGGTGGGCTAAATTCTTCACTAATTAGTTTAAATTTTTGCCGTAAGGCCGCCTTCGTACAATCCGATTGGTCTCGTCGTTTTTTCATGATTTGACGTTGTCGGATGAGACGGTCAATATAGACCTGTTACAATTTACCATGCTTGATAATTTATAATATTTCTTTGACGTATTTTATTTTTTTTGTCACAATTTTGACCCAATACTTCTCTTAAAATTATATTTTTGTGTTCAACTTCTAAAATACTTAATTATGACGACGACAGAACAAGATGATTTGCAGAGTGTACAAATGCTAGGACTTAAACTCCCTACAGACCCACGCTGGGTGCGCATTGCCGAAATTGAGTTAGAAGAAATACTAACGGACCATGCTTATTGTGAGCAAAAAGCGGCGATGCATTGCATGTTGATGATTTCGCGCTATCCTGAATACACTAGATTAGTGGATGACTTAGCGCCTATTGTGACGGAAGAATGGGGACATTTTAGACAAGTGTTGGCTGAAATGAAAAAGAGAAATCTTACTCTGGGGCGTCAGCGTAAAGATGAATATGTAAATAAATTACGCAGTTTTATGAAGACCGGCGTGTCGCGTGAAGAGAAATTATTAGAAGAATTATTAGTAGCGGGACTAATAGAAGCACGTTCTTGTGAACGCTTCCGTTTGTTGTCTATAAATATAAAAGAAGTAGAACTGCGTAGTTTTTATCATAAATTCATGGTTTCTGAGGCGGGGCATTATGTTTTGTTCTTGGATTTAGCACGCTCTTATTTTGGAAAAGAAAAAGCAGAGGCGCGTTGGCAAGAATATTTGGAGCATGAGGCTAAAATAATTGATACTCTGGAATTGCGCGGGGATAGAATGCATTAAGAGTTTTAAGTACGTGACATTATTTATATGGATAAATTTGAGAGAGAGATTTTTTAGCCTGTCCGGTACCGATAGGTCGGGAGAACTGTTTTTAAGAGGAAAATAACTTGTACCGACGCTTTGCTCGAAAGCGGAAAATATCCTCGCTTGCCCGTCAGGGGCAAAATGTCCAGATAAATAGGGTTACGTACTTAACTTAGGTGTTGAAGGATTTTTTCGAATACTTGGACTTTTTTCTTTAAAAGTCCATAGTTTCCGCGCTTTATCGTTACGTAAACGAAGTAAGCCGCACCAATGCAGAAAATGGCAATGGTAGCGGAGGTTAATCCAAATTGTAATAAGGAAATAGTGTACATGATGACCCAAGGGATACCGAGATAGATATCATTTTTCATCTCCTGTTTGGCAGTTACTATTTGACTTTCTAGCCAGTCTGGTGTCATTTCTTGACGCTTTAGTCTTTCGCGCTCGCGTAGTGGTAACGGCTTCGTTAATTCGCGGAATTCCTTTTCTGTTAGTTTTTTCATTTTGTTAAGTTTTATGGTTCTCTGACAAATCCCCCCGTTGCACGGGACAATCACTGCTTGTCCCGCAACGCGGGGGGATTTGTCAAAGAACAAGTTTTATTTTCTAGTGCTTCTATCCCACCTTTCAGTGAATATACATTTTCAAAGCCTGCATCGAGTAGTCTTCCTGCTGCTATTAAGCTGCGTTTTCCACTCTGACAACAAATAACAACCTTATCACGTCTTGAAATGTTTGAAATATGCTCTTCGAACTCTGACAGTGGCATTAAGGTCCCTCCTGTGTTCTTTCGCTCATATTCCTCTTTTTCTCGTACATCTATAAGTTGAAAATCTTCTCCTGTGGTCCGCATTTCATTTAATTCGTCGTACGATATTTCGGGAGCTTTCAGACCACAAAAGAAGTCATAATCTATTAGTTTTTCGATTTTAATGTCAGAATTTTTACGAATTTTCAATGTACGTGAAGTGAAATCTTTGGCATCGAAAAAAAACAAACGACCATCTAACACTTCTCCTATTCCTGTAATAATTTTTATGACCTCATTAGCTTGCATACTACCAATAATACCTGGCAACACACCCAAAACGCCTGCTTCTGCGCAATTTAAAACGGTGCCTGGTGCAGGTGGCTCTGAAAATATATCGCGGTAATTAGGTCCAAAAGTGCCGTCTACTCTCTTTAGATTAAAAACCGACACTTGCCCTTCAAATCGACTAACCGCACCAAAAACACAGGGTTTATTGGTTAAAACGCAGGCATCATTCACCAAGTATCGAGTCGGAAAATTATCACTTCCGTCGGCAATAATGTCATACTTTTCAAAAATGCGCAATGCATTTTCAGAAGTCAATTTTTCGTCGTGAATATGATATTTAATATGAGGATTTAGTGCGGTCAAATGACTTTTAGCTATAATAGCTTTACTCTTCCCTACGTTTTCTTCCGTGAATAATATCTGCCGTTGCAAATTACTTTCCGATACGATATCAAAATCACAAATACCTATCTCCCCCACTCCTGCGGCAGCTAAATACAACAGCAATGGACTTCCCAGACCTCCCGCACCGATGCACAAGACCTTTGCAGATTTTAATCGCTGCTGTCCCTCTTCGCCAACATCTGAGAGGGAAAAATGACGAGCATAGCGGCGTTTTTCTGACTCGGAAAATAAATTAGACCTATTCATTTTTTTTGCTTTGTGTCGTTTAATTAGACTTTGAATGTTAGATTTTAGATGAAATGTCATTGCAACTTGTACGATAAAATTTTTCAACGCAAAGGCGCAAAGACGCAGAGTTTTGAGAGCGCAGCTTGCAAAGAACTCTTGTTGGAGAGAACGCAAAGAAAAAATCTTACGAGTTTTCAATACAACAAAATGTATTACGCGTTTGATTGTCAATTCATTTAGACGCTAGACTTTTTTAAGTAAAATCGTTTTTTGAATTTCATAAATGTCGATAATCAGTGAAGTACACATATGCTTAGCTTTACTATTGGGAGAATCTAAAGTCTAACATATTTTGTCTATCGTCTAAAAAAAACAGTTTCTATTCCTAAAAGTTCTAGTCTGATACTCTACCTTTTCCTGATATAAAAATCAAATTACATAAATGATATTAAATTGTATAAATCTATTGATAACCAAATACTTACTTGTAGGTATTTTTCTTAATCTTTCAAAGATTTCTTTTGTAAAATGCCCTTTCACATCTACCTTTAACACATCAAAACAAGTTAGAATATATTAAATACCTTTTTTCAGGTATATACGTAGACTGACTTTAGACTAATTTTGCGGCTGATTATTTCTACGGAATCAGGTGTCCATTTTTTTCTTTTAGTGTAATCTCGCGAACTTTCGCGCTGTTAACAAATTATAATCAATCCACACACGGTACACCCCGTAAAAAGAATAATCACCAAGAAGCGATGACCCCCCGGTTGTCGCTTTCTTTTTTTTAAAGGGGTCAGGAACGAGGTGTCGGGCGGCTTTGACTTCCACAATTTGGAGCAGCCTAAATCCAAGCTCGCCTCTAATTCATTTCAACAATTCATAACTCGCTTCCCACAATACTAAAACACATTTGCGTACTAATGAAAAGCCTGACACCTAATTCCCTACTTTTTAATCACATTAGACATTTTCCATTAGTCATTCTACATTTAAACTTTTATCTTCGACGCAAAATAACCATTTAGCTAACCAACCGTTAATAATGAAAAATTTACTCTTGATAATTGCAGCGACTATGACGCTTGCATCTTGCGCCGATACAACTGACTCGGCCGCAGTAAAAAATCCAGTTATGAAACTGACTTATCCTGAAACTAAAACTGTTGATACTACTGATACTTATTTCGGTACAACAGTAAAAGACGAATACCGCTGGCTCGAAGACGACAATGCAGACGATACAAAAGCTTGGGTAAAAGCTCAAAATGAAGTGACATTCAGCTATTTGGAGAATATTCCTTATCGTGATGCGATACGTGACCGCTACGAGGATATTTTTAATTATCCAAAAGTTGGTGCACCTTTCAAAGCAGGTGAATACTACTTTTTCAATAAAAATAGTGGTCTACAAAATCAATCTGTCATCTATATCCAAAAAGGTTTGGAGGGCGAACCAGAAGTTTTTCTAGACCCAAATGCTATCAACGCCGAAGGTACAACATCTATCAATTTGGCTGGCATTTCTAAAGACAACAAATATGTTACTTATGCGCGTTCGGACGGAGGTTCGGATTGGCAAAAGATGTATGTCATGGAGATTGCAACTAAAAAACAATTGGGTGATGAACTGAATTGGGTAAAGTTTAGTGGTGCATCTTGGTACAAAGACGGCTTCTTTTATAGCCGCTACCCTGCCCCTGCGGAGGGCGATGAGTTGAAAGGAAACAATCAATTTCACTCAGTTTATTATCACAAATTGGGAGATGACCAAAGTAAAGATAGACTCGTTTATCGTGATGATAATAATCCAAACATTTACCACTTTGGCTCTGTAACGGAAGATGAAAAGTATTTTGTGCTGTACAAACAACCTGGTACGGATGGCTTTGCAACTTTTGTGAAAGACTTAGAAAAGGATGGTCCTTTTGTAGAACTTTTTGCGGGATATAATAAGAAAACAAGCGCCGTTAAGCACTTGGGAGGGGGAAAAATGTTGTTTAAGACCAATATTGACGCACCAAATTACCGTTTAATTCAAGTTGACTTGAATAATCCTGCCAAAGAAAACTGGACAGAAGTTATTCCTGAAACAGAGAATTTATTGCAGTCTATTTCTACTGGTGGTGGCAAATTATTTGCTGATTATCTAGAAAAAGCAACAACACGTATCTACCAGTTGGACTTTGACGGTAGCAATAGAAAGGCAATTGATTTGCCTGGACTGGGAAGTGCTGGTGGCTTTAATGGAAAAGACGAAGACAACATTTTGTTCTACTCTTTTACTTCGTTCACCTACCCTGTTTCTATTTTCAAGTATGATGTAAAAACAGGAAAATCTGAACAATTTTTCAAAACTGAATTGAAGTTTAATCCAGAAGATTACGTAGAAAAACAAGTAACTTATACCTCAAAAGACGGTACGCCAGTCACGATGTTTATCGTACACAAAAAGGGTTTAGAAATGAACGGACAAAATCCGACTTATCTCTACGCTTATGGTGGATTTAATGTGAGTTTGTCTCCAAGTTTCTCGACTAGTCGCGTGATTTTATTAGAAAACGGTGGTGTTTTCGCTATGCCAAATCTACGTGGTGGTGGCGAATATGGCGAAAAATGGCACGAAGGCGGTATGCTTTTAAACAAGCAAAATGTCTTTGATGATTTCTTTGCAGCTGCGGATTATTTGAAAAAAGAAGGCTATACGAGCACAGAGAAACTTTCAGTTTCTGGTGGTTCGAATGGTGGACTATTGGTCGGTGCCACTCTTGCACAACGTCCTGATATAGCAGCAGTTGCCTATCCTGCAGTAGGTGTTATGGATATGTTGCGTTATCATAAATTTACGGTGGGTAAAGGATGGATTCCTGAGTATGGCTCAAGTGAAGCGAGCGAGGCGGACTTTAAAAATCTGTATGGCTACTCTCCTTTGCACAATCTAAAAGAAGGAACACAATATCCTGCAACTATGGTAACTACAGCTGACCATGACGACCGTGTGGTACCTGCGCACTCTTTTAAGTTTGCAGCACGTCTACAGAAGGCGCACGAAGGCGACAATCCTGTTTTGATACGCGTAGCAGTAGATGCGGGTCATGGTGCAGGAAAACCTGTGGGAATGATACTAGATGAAGAGGCAGACCGTTGGGCGTTTTTATTTTGGAATACGAATAGTCCAGTTAAGTATACTAAGGACTAGTTTTGTCAAAGAACCAAAAATATGAAGTGTGAAGTATGAATTGTTCATGCTTCATACTTCATGTTTAAACCTCTATGAGTAAAGCACAAGTACACATCTCCCCTATTTTGCAAATATGTCTTCGATGAAAATAAATTTATAAAAAGATATTTAATACATTACGGTCAATTAAGTGAAACGGAGTCATTTAAGAACGCGAAAAAAATGGTTACCTGACAAAATTCAAAACATAAGAGATGAATCTAATCAAAACATTACTCAGCATCAGTCTATTCGTTTTTGTCCTGACAAGTTGTGAAGAGGATAACAAAAAAATAACGGAACCGATTATTCCTGTAAACCCTACTTTCTTCATAAAAGAAAATTTGGTTCAAGAAATTGAAACTGTAGAACATAAACTTTCAGGAGGAACAACAGCCCAATGTTATAAAGTTGTTGTTAAATCTGAACCCAGCGAGCATCAAATGGGACCTTGGTGTCCAAGACATATTGATGATTCAAAAGAAAAAGGTGGAATTTGGTTTGATAAAGGAAAAGTATATGATGTTGACGGTCATTTTATTTCGGGTATCGGAGAGTTTTATACGGATTCCAAATGGAAATTGTACAATGATGACGGCTCTATAAAAGTAACCTTTACGCAAGAACAATGTGAAGGTGCAGCAAAACCTGATGTTGAAGACATATATAAAAATCATTGTGTAGAATGTCAACCTTCATTTTATCATGACCACATAACTACGTACTATATTCCTATCAATCCCATTTACCGTAATAAGTCCTCAAGATTAAGAAGAGGAATTGTGGGTTTAGCTTTCAACGGTGTAAATTTTGACCCGCCTGCGCCTACCGAAGCAATCCTAAAAGCACATACCTTAGCTCCGCTTGATGATTGTGGTGGGCATGTCAATCCACATGTTGGTTATCATTACCATGCAGTGACAGGATGTACTAAAGAAATCGCACAAAATGATAGTCATGCCCCTATGATTGGTTATGCAATTGACGGATTTGGTATTTATGCTTTGTTGGATAAAGAAGGAAATAAACCAACAGACTTGGATAAATGTGGAGGTCATGAAGACAAAATAAGAGGTTATCACTATCATGCAGGAGAACCTGGAGGTAATCAAATAATTGCTTGTTTAAATGGTGAATATGGTGAAATGATAGTTAACCATTAATTCTCGATTGGGATTAGACTATGTTTCTTTGACAAAAAAGAAAACTAGAATTAAAACTAAGTACGTGACACTATATTATGTGGATAAATTTGACAGAGAGATTTTGTTGATAGTTTTCTCTTAAAAATCGTTACATGCCGTGTGCCGATGCTTTGCTCGGCGGTCTGCATCACAGCCTGTCCCGTACTGACAAGTCGGGAGAACTATTTTTAAGAGGAAAATAACTTGTCCCGACGCTTTGCTCGGGAGCGGAAAAACATCCTCGCTTGCCCGTCAGGGTCAAAATGTCCAGATAAATAGGGTTACGTACTTAACTTAACAAACAAATGAAAAGAAAATTAAAAGTACTCGTTTCAGGGACTGGATTTGCGGGTCAAGGTCATACCGATGCATTCAGAAATGTGGGTGCAGAAGTAGTCGGGATGGTAGGTAGAACGGAAAGCGTTTTGGCGGAAGTGGCAAAGAAAAAATCAATCCCTTATACCAACACCAATTGGGAGCAAGCATTAAAAGATTGTCAGCCAGATATCGTATCGATAGGAACTCCTGGTGGTGCCCATTATCAGGCAATTTTACCTGCAATTAAACAAGGCTGTCATGTGTTTTGCGACAAACCACTGACGGATAGCGGGGGTTCGGCAAAAGAGCTTTATGACTTATCAAAGCAGTATAATGTAAAAACCGCTTTTGCATCAAGTTTTCGCTATATGCCTTGTATTCAACATGCTAAACAGTTAGTCGCAGCAGGCGCAATCGGAGAACCTCTGGAAGCAGAATTCATCTCTCACTTTAATCTAGAAAGAGATATCCCTTTCGGTTGGTCACACCGAAAAGAAGCTGGAGGAGGTCGTTTGAATAACAACTTCACGCATATGATTTCTATTGCCACTTCTGTGATTGGAGAGAAAATATTATCCATATCTGGAGAAGTCCGCGACGACTTAGGCAAAGCGCCAATTGTTAAAGGTGTTCATAATTTTAAAACTAGAAGAGAACATATTCCAAAAGACTTAAATGACCCTGCTTTAGAATGGGGAGAAAGCAATGTAGAATGGACCTATACGGTAATGGCGCAATTAGAGAGTCCGCTAGCGACGAAACCTGTTTCTGTTCTCTTTAAACATGGTGGTCTAAACCCAAGATTCAACGAAGACCATATCGTTTTTTATGGCTCGAAAGGCGCCATTTATATTAAAGGGCACTATGGAATGGGACCATTATATATGTTTACGAAAGATAAAACTTGGGAAGAAATATCCACTCCTAAAGATATATTGGATAGTCAGCCCAAGATTAAAGGAGATACAGAGAAAAACTGGGAATGTCTGGCAAGAGAATTCGTAAAAGATATCCAAGGCGAGCCCTTTTCTCCTTATCAAAGTTTTAAAGAAGGAAGTTTGTATCAGGAGTTAATTGACATTATCAGGAAGAACGATAATGGGACTGATGTTAGTCATTTGTAAGATTTTGGACTTTGGATTTTGGATGTTAGATGTTAGACTTTGGACGTTAGACCTCCTAAACAGTAAAATTAATTTTATACGTATCCTGTTGATTATCAAAATCAAAAAACATAAAAATCTAACTCCACTTGTAAAAAATCTAATATCTAACATCCAACGTTTAAGCTCTAATGAAGAATTCGACCAAACCTCAATAAAAATTAGTGCCCGATACCGACCTGAGTAGTTACAATATCTAACATCCAATGTCTAAGATCTAAAAAAGTCTAATACAACAACACAATACATGAATGGCAACGAGATGTTTTACGAGTATGCGGTAATTGCTGGATACTTTCTGTTAATCATAGGAATTGGTTTCACATTTAAAAACATGGCTGCTAAATCCACTAGTGATTATTTCAGAGGTGGAGGTCGGATGCTTTGGTGGATGGTTGGTTCTACGGCATTTATGATGCAATTTTCCGCATGGACTTTTACGGGTGCTGCGGGCAAAGCCTTCACGGATGGATTTGCCGTTTGCTTGGTTTTTCTCGCTAATACTTTCTCTTATTTTTGTGGTTGGCTCTATTTTGCCAAGCGTTTTCGACAAATGCGAGTCGATACACCAACGGAAGCCATCAAAGGTCGATTTGGTCCTCAGAATGAACTCTTTTTTTCGTGGGCATTAATCATCTTTACGCTAATAAATGCGGGTGTCTGGCTCAATGCTCTGGGGGTCTTCGCATCTGCAGTTTTTAATGCAGATATAGGAACTACTATCATCATTGCGGGTATGACCGTCGTATTTGTGTCTGTGCTTTCGGGGGCGTGGGGCGTAGTTGCTTCTGATTTTATGCAGACCTTAGTTGTTGCGGTAATTTCTGTCGTTTGTGCTATCGTAGCCCTCGTAAAAGTCGGAGGACCAGTTGAACTCGTCAACAATTTTCCTTCGGATTTTGTGATAGGACCGAATATGAATTACCCGCTGCTACTAGTCGGAACATTTGTATTTTTTTTAGCGAAACAATTGGTCACCATTATGAATTTGCATGACTCCTTTCGATTTTTAACCGCCAAGGACTCCGTTAATGCCAGCAAAGCCGCCTTTCTCGCTATGTGTTTAATGGGTTTTGGTAGTATTATTTGGTTTATTCCACCTTGGGCTTCCGCCATTCTTTATCCAGATGC
>CALDUB010000315.1 GCA_937923465.1 uncultured Saprospiraceae bacterium | reverse complement strand
CATTATTCCTGAATTTGGTGAATGTCTTTCCGTCATAAACGCTGACTTCTCCTCGCGTTCCAATCCAGAGTTTGCCCGTTTTATCTTCTACTATTGAGTTTACGTCATTATTGGTTTGTCCGCTTTCTATCTCGAAATTCGTGAAGGTTTTTCCGTCATATTTACTAATCCCGTCTTGAGTTCCAATCCAAATATTACCCGCTTTATCTTCCATGAAACAGCCAATACTGTCATTAATTAAACCGTCTTTTGTTGTGATATTGGTAAATGAAATCCCGTCATAAAGATAAATGCCACCACCAACTGTCCCAAACCAAATATTCCCCGTTTTATCTTCTAAAATGGTGAAAACACGAAAGGGTTTAAAGCCTTCTTTTTTAGTGAAATTAATAAATTTCTGCCCGTCGTATTGGATAATGCCTTCCCATGTGGCTAGCCAATAGTTTCCTTTTCTATCTTGGATGATATTACGTGTAATAGTATTGGGACCATAAGGGGAAGTGATGGTGTCGCTTCCTGATAAGAGGGGAGCTTTTTTTGAAGTAAGCAGTTTTGGTTGGCTTATTATTTCTATTGATTGCTCGACTTTTTCTTGCCCTTGGCAGGAAAGGAGGAAGATGAATAATAGGAGGAAAGAGGTAATTTTTATTTGGTTCTTCATAATTTTATTTACGGATTTATGAGAGAATTTACCTCTGACTCTCCAAAAGCTGATACAATTCATCCACCTTATCCGAAAACACTACTTTATCAAAAAAAGCAGCAACGTCCAATAATTCCGCCAACTCATCGTACCGCTCACGATACTCAGCCAAACCAATTTTTTCAACAAGAGGCTGCATCGGAAACAAACGTCTTTGCGCATTATCAATATCAAAACGGTCGCCTGTTAAATCTGTATAGGATTTTAATTCTTCAGCGAGCCAATAGAGTTCGTTTATGTTTTCTTTTGTCATGAAATTAGTTTTAGTAACGTGAAAAAAAAATAAATTCAGAATCTGGACAGGATTTTTTGCTCCTTTACCCACCCGTCCGCAAGCGGTTCACTACGTTAAAATGATTTACTAAATCATTTTTGCTACGCACCACTTCGTTCATACTTTGAAAATCCTTATTTAGCTAGGCTTTCGATGCTCGGAACGCGGTATACGCGGTTTTCAAAACTTGTCCCGACGCTTTGCTCGGGAGCCCAAACTAGGAACAAATTCTCTCTACCCAGATTCTGAATCTATTTATCTCGCGTTACTTAAGTATTTTTTGATAAAATTCCTTTACCAAATCGTAAAATATTCTCCATTTTTCGTTTGCTAATTCTTCCAACCAATTTGTCTAAATGTCTTGGCTTTTCTCGTGTCATCTGGTTCTACATTTTAAGACATAATAAACCCCTTATTATTCTCATTAGGCTGTATTAAATCCCACCTATTTCCATATAGGTCTTTAAATATTACAACTTTACCAAAGTCTAAGCTTTGAGGAGAACTAACAAATGAGATGTCTTTTTCTTTATATTTCTGATAGTCTCTTTCAAAATCATCCGTAAAGAGATAAAAAGATACTTTTCCTCCTGTCTGATAACCTATGCTTTTTGCTTCTTCTTCATTTTCGGCTTTAGATAGCAATAAACAACATTCTTTTGCTCCAGGAGGAGCGATTATCACCCATCTTTTTTCTTCGCTTAATTTGGTATCTGTTAGCAATTGAAACTCTAATTTATTGACATAAAAATCAATCGCTTCATCATAATCTTTGACGACAAGGGCTACATGAGCTATTCTTTGATGCATAGTTTAGTATTTAGTCTTATTCACCTTCGCCGCCCATTTATCAAAGACAGGTATGGCATCTTTCCGCAATAATTTGATAAATTTGATTTCTCTATCTCCCATATCCTTTTCTAATTCATCATAGATGAACTGGTCGTCAAAATTAATCTTAGCAGCATCTTTTTTTGTACATGCGAAATACACCATTTTCGGTCTCGCCCAATAAATAGCGCCAAGGCACATCGGACAAGGCTCGCAAGATGTATAAACGATACAATCTTCCAATTGGAAAGAACCCAATTTTTCACATGCTTTTCTAATCGCGACGACCTCTGCATGGGCGGTTGGGTCATTTGTAGAGGTAACTTTATTAAATCCTTCTGCAATGATTTCGTTATCTTTTACAATCACGCAACCAAAAGGACCTCCTGCATTTGAATCCATTCCTTTCTCTGCCATTTCTATGGCTCTTTTCATGAAAAATTCGTCTCTTTCTGTCATCTTTTATTTTTCTATCTAGGTTAAAATCTTAACACAAGTTAGAAAAAATTACCGAAATCTTTCTGTTAAAAACTTCCAAAACTTAAAACAAGCAAAGCACTTTTGCAATAAATTTCCTTTTCTTTGTGTTCAGGTTGAGAAAAATCATAAATTAAACTCTATATGAAATTTAAAATTCTCCTAATCTTCTGTTTATCAGCTTTTTATGCAAATGCACAAGAGAAGATAATCAAATTGCAAAACTCCTCATTTGAGGGCGAACCACAAGACGCAACGACGCCTGTTGGCTGGCATCCTTGTGAGCGAGGCGCAACACCAGACATTTTACCAGGTATCTGGGGCGTCACGAATGAGGCATCAGACGGCGAAACATATGTCGGTATTATCACACGTCCGAATAGTACTTTTGAAAGTATTGGGCAGCGTCTCACAGAGACTTTAGAGGTGGGAGAATGTTACTCTTTTTCAGTAGATGTCGCGCATTCCAAGACTTATACTGGTTATGATAAGTCTATTAAATTGCGGGTTTGGGGAGGTACGACGAAGTGCGATAAAGACCTACTTATTGGGAAAACAGGTTTTATCGAAGCGGAAGAGTGGGAGACGGTCGATTTTAAAATATATCCCAAACAAGGGGCGCCGATAAACTATTTGATTTTTGAGGCGTATTATAGCGACGAAGAATTTAGCCGCAAGGGAAACGTCCTTTTGGATAATATTTCAGTTATCAAAAAATGTAATCGAGCAGGTTTAGAAACGATGAACGATGAACAAATTAACTATGAACCTCGTCTCATCAAATCGGTTTACTGAGACGGGGTTCATCGTTAAAGGGGTCATCGTTCATCGTTAAATTTCATATTTATGGCAAAGAATATCACAGAAGAAGTAGTAGAGTTTAATAATTTCTTAGAGCGTTTTCCCGAAATTGACCTTCCTGTCACTTTGGGTGACGAAATGCACATGACTTTTAGTAGCGAAAATCTTCCGCTACAAAGCTTGATGATTAATCAACACTTGTTGCGTGCGGAGGATAAAGAACCGGATGAATTTACAGAGTTTATTCCTTGTTTTCGTCTCAAAGAAACGATTACTTTTCATGCGATTGTCTACTGGCGTGCGGGATTGTTGGACTACCAATACATCATGGCGACTTTTGATAAAAATGGAAATGTTTTAGACCGCCGTGTTTTAGGTGGTACGCATGTCGAAGGAGACATCATCACGAAGTCAGTACCGACTATCGACAGTGATTGGACTATTCATGTAGTGTCAGGACAAGGCAAAGCAAATGATAATGTTTACGACTCAGGAAAGAGTACTAAGTTTGAGTTGGAATTATTGCCCGAGGGCACGGTGGTGAACGTCTAGTAATTGATTATTGTCTATTGATTATTCATAATCGCATTACTGAGGCGAGAATAAAGTCTAATCAATAGACAATATACAATAATCAATTTTAAACCCCACGCTTGTCTCCAAAGATATGAATATGGAGCCTGTCAGTGTATTTAAAATTATACTTTTTGCAAATTTCAACCAACCATAACTGTCTGTCTGTCAATTCCTTACGGTTGATGCCTTCTGGCATTAGATAAACTTTTTCGGCATCAAGTGTATACCTTTCGCATATCTCTAACACTTCTACTAAGTCCTCTTCATTAGAGATGACAAACTTAAAAACAGCTTTTTCGCTATTGGAGAAAAAAGTATATGCCGCAGGTTTTTCGCGTAATTTCTTTGAATTGTTAGAGTTAGCAAGTTTTGGCGAGACGTTATATTGATTGACCAAATTATCAAAATTCTCCGTCGGAACAAGCGTTCCATTTGTTTCTATTTCAAAAAAGTAATTAGGATTTTTTGCTCTAAAAAATTGCATCAATCCAACCAACTCTTCTTGCTGTAGCATGGGTTCACCGCCAGTTAAAATGATATTTAAGCAGCCTGTTTTTTCTACAATATCATAAATTTCAGCAGGCGACTGTTCTACAATCATCTCTTCCATTTTGTACTTCTTGTAGCCAGGGCGACTATCATAGTTGTGTTCAAAACGAGTATTCTCCCAATTCCAAGTATAATCCGTATCACACCATATACAATGCAAATTACACAAAGAAGTCCGAATGAAAACGCTGGGTTGCCCCATGTTTTTACCTTCTCCTTGTATGGAGTGGAAGATTTCGGATTGACCGTTAAAATTTGCTAATTTGATGAGTGACATTAACTGTTTTTAGTATTAGTACTTCGAAGCCGCAAATGTAAGATAGTTTGCTGTAAATCGAAATGTGAACTGGAAATAAATGGGAAGAGAGCTTATCTACTAATTCACTCATCTCAACAACAATGCAAATAAAACTTGTACCACCAATATTTTACCAATCAACAATATCGGCAACATCATCGTGTAACCAATCATCGGATATTTGTTTTGACTTTGTTCCAGTGCATAATCCAACACAGCGGGCTGACTACCCACCATTCCCGTCAAAAAGCTAAAAGGAATGCGCATTAGTTTAAAGCCAATCAATAGAGTGATTAAAGTTGTTGAAATCGTAATAATAGCGCCTGCAAGAAATACATAACCACCTTCACCTTGTTGTATCGTTTCCAAAAAAGTACGCCCTGAACGAATACCAATACCTGCCAATAAGAAGGTCAAACCAATCTGACGCAGTGTCAAATTGGCGGAATAGGCAGGCGTCCAAACAATAGGACCAGTCTTACGCAATTGTCCTAAAATAAGTGCAACAATCAAGGGACCGCCTGCAAAACCTAAGTTAAAATCAAGACCACCTGGCAATGAAAAAGTGACCATACCCAAGAGTAAACCCAAAGCCATGCCTAGCCCAAAAGACAGTAAATTAATCTGACTCAAAGACTCTAATGAATTTCCGAAAATGGCGTAAATTCCTTTTAAATCCTCTCTTTTAGCTACAATTAAAACGCGGTCACCAAGCTCTAAAACGGTCTCACCGTTGGCTAGTATGTCCATGTCTCCACGTTGAACGCGGGTAATAAGAGCTGCATATTTCTCTGGTAAATTTAACGAAGCAATGGTCTCCCCAGCAATTTTGGGATTAGAGATAAAAATGCGGCGTACATCATAAACCGAGCGGTCATAAGACAGCTGAACACTTGCAGGTTTACCGAGCGCTTCTACACCTTTTTCTAAGGCTAACTTTGACCCAATAATCACGACCTCATCATTTTCATGGAATATCGTATCATAATGACAAAGGGACATCGTATTGCCGCGTTTTATACGACCAAACACGAGGGTCAATTTATTCATTCTACGAAAATCACGTAGGGTTTTGCCAATAATCTGAGGATTTGTAATCTGAATGGTTCTACTCCCTAGTTTTTCACCGATAGAGTAGGTGCTACTTAGCTCGTTGGCTTCCTCTACATAATTGATTTTTAGCACCTTTTGCATTAAAAAGATACCAATCATTACGCCTAGCACGCCCATTGGATAGGAGAGAGAATAGCCAACAACTGCCTGCTGACTCATTTCTGTTAGTTCTTGTGAAGAACTCGTTTTTTGTATGACATCTAACAACGCAGCAAGAGCTGGTGTATTAGTAGACGAACCTGCAAAAAGCCCTGCAGTAGTAGCGGGTTCAAAATCGAAAAGCTTGTGCATTCCAATCGCAATCACGCCCGACAAAACGAGCATCGCCAATATAAATCCAACATCCTTGAAGCCCCGTTTTTTAAAAGTATCAAAAAAGGCAGGGCCACTACTCAAACCAACGGTATAAACAAAAATAGATAAGCCCAAAAAGATAATAATCTCAGGAACTTTCAAGTCAGGACTTAGTGCACCAAAGCCTAGCCCGACGAATAAAACAGCCGCAACACCCAACTTGCTACCACGTATACGAATACTCCCAATCCAGTAGCCTAAGGCTATGACAATGAAAAGAAGGAGAAGAGGATTTTGCTGAAAAGCTTCAATCATTTAAAAAAGTTGTAAAGTTTTAAAGTTGTAAAATTCAAACAGCTTCTAATCTTTGGTAATTTTACGACTTTAAAACCCATCTGTCACCAAAGAGTTCCTTTTTTTGTCAAGATATTGAGAAACTAACTACTTTTGCGCGTCAAAACTCTATAACATTTACAACTTTATAACTTTTTCTAATGGAGTCTCTCTTTTCTTTTTATTTCCGTTTTGGCTTTGACCATATACTTGACCCACAGGGTTTTGACCATATCGCTTATGTTGTTGCTTTGTGTGCCGTTTTTCGTCTATCTGACTGGCGAAAGACCGCCTTGCTGGTGACGGCATTTACTGTTGGGCATTCCTTAACATTAGCTTTGGTGGGCTTGGGTATCGTTCAGTTGACACCACAACAAAAAAACTGGGTAGAAATGCTCATTCCTATAACTATTATAGCGACAGCTTTATTGAATATTATTTCACTGAGTCGAGGACAAAAAAACTTTGGAGGAACTTACTTGCTCACCGCTTTTTTTGGTTTAATACACGGTTTAGGCTTTTCTACGTTTTTTAGAAGTAGTTTGATGCCTGGAGAAACGGGAGAATTAATTCAGCAACTTTTAGCATTTAATATAGGAGTAGAGGCGGGTCAATTGGTCATCGTCACCGCTGTTTTAATCCTCTCATTTTTAGTGTTGAATATTTTGAAAATAAAGCAGGCACATTGGATTAGATTCGTCTCCGCAATCGCAATTTTAACAGCACTCTATTTATTGTTAAAATGATAATAAGGAACGCGTCAAAAATAAATCTACATTCTTGACAAGACCTTTTGCCCCTCATTTGCACTTTAAAAATCCTTATGTAGCTCGGCTATATGCGGTTTTTAAAACCCAAATGAGAAACAAAATTTCTTTCCCAAGAATGTAAATCTATTTCTGTCGCGTTCCTAAGAGAGCTTTGAGAGGATAATATTAGTAATTTAAGTCTACCTGAAAACGGGGATAATAAAATCAAAATAAAACTAATATGATAATTAATCAGAGGAGTGCGCTTGTGTTGTAAGGTGTTGATTGTGTGTTTGTTATGTGTGTTTTTTTGCTAGCCTAAAGCCTTGTTTTCGTTTTAAACGACTATTATTTTCCTATTAATGTTCTTCTAATAAAAAGAGAAAGTTTAATTATTGGAAAAGACAAGCTATCTTTACAGTATAATTGGGCAATTGAAGAGACTATTATGAATAACAAATCTTCAATATTACTCAATAAAATTAGCTTTACCTCCCCCCTCTAAAAGCTAATTTCTCTATCCCCCTTTTTCCACTATGCAACTATTTATAAGGCTTTTTTTATATATAAAGTCCTTATTCAAAATTGAGAATACTCTATGGTACTAAACTATGTATAGTCATTATTATATATCGCTTACCCCTTGAGGCATTTCTGCAATCATTCTTTCTATAACCGTTAAATACTAATAGACATAACAATTGGGAAGCCCTCCTTGTCTTTTACTGATATTTGGTAAAAGGCTAAACTGCTGTGTACTTTGTACGCTATGATTTAAGTAACCCTAGTTTGGACTTATTTATTTTCTATAGAGGCTTAATACTATGCAAATCTCCCTTTAGGCTTATGTTCAATTTTTATATTTTTTTTAACCATTACTATACTTTTTAAAATTTCAATCATTATGAAAAAATTGACTTTAGCAGTTGCTTTCGCAACTTTGTGTGCAGGTTCAGTTTTCGCTCAAGACAATCAAGCAGTATTAACTCAGGAGGGTGCTGATAACAAATCAACAATCACTCAAGTAGGTACAGCAAATGCAACGCGTACGGAAGCTTTCGGAAGCGAAAACGTAATTGATATTGTACAAGAAGGTAACAATAACGCAGTCGATAACTTAGTAGAAGGTAACAATGTTACTTCTATGACTGACCAAATTGGTAACCAAAACCTTTCTGAGCAACTAATCAAAGGTGACGATGTACAAGCATTATTGTTAGCTCGCGGTAACAATAACACGAACAACATGACTGTAACAGGTAATGAAAATTTCGTACGTTCAGTAGTAGAAGGAAACGGTAACTTGTCTATCCAATTACAAGAAGGAGACCAGAACGTTTCTGATTTAATCTCTGCAGGTGACGATAACCGTAACATCAGTGAGCAACGTGGTGACAACAACGATGTAATCTTGAGCCAAACAGGTAACTCTAACACAGCTATCAGCATCCAAGATGGTGATTCTAACAGTGCTTTCTTGTTACAAGAAGGTGACGGTAATACTGTTAATACTCGTCAAACGGGTAATAACAACGCAGTTGGTTTAGAAACTGACGGTGGTGGTGTTGACCAAATTGGTAACAACAATATCGTAGGTTTGAAGCAAGAAGGAAACGGTAACTTCGGTACTGCATTCCAAGTAGGAAATGATAACGCAGGTGTTATTGACCAAATTTCTGACGGTAACTCTGGTATCTTAACTCAAACAGGTAACCGTAACGACGGTTCTATTGAGCAATCAAACCAGTAAGCTAAATTAGCTTGTGATACGAAAAAGACGTTAGATATTAGACCTTAGATGTTAGATTTTTTCTTAGAGAAAGTCTAATATCTAAAGTCTAACATCTAATATCTTCTAGGAATGACAGGCTCTAAATGATAAGACATGAATTTCATGAAATACCTTGTCATTTGCCTGTTGACATACTTTGTTTTTGGGTATTCAACTATTCTATCGGCTCAAGAAATACATCCTGAGGATGCATTGTTTCAGCCGAGTAGCCTTTTGATGCAAGAATTAGCAGCTGGAGAAAATGCCGCCCTTATTATCCAACACGGTAACAATAATCAGGCACAAATCCAGCAAATTCACCAGCAAGGTGAAGATGCTAATCTCGTTATCAGTAGTCAAAACGGTAATCGAAATACCGTTAATATTATACAAGAAGGCGCTGCAAATCAAGCGATTATTGTTCAAGAAGGTAATCGCAATACTTATAATGGCGACATTTCGGGTACAGGTTTGCAGACTTATGTTCTTCAAGAAGGTAATAGAAATACAATCACTCAATCCCTTACGGAATCTGTAAATTCTTCTACAGAATTAATTCAAATCGGTAACGATAACGAAATTATTCATGAGATAGACGGCGCAGTTAACCAAGCTTTTCAGCTTATTCAAGAAGGGGACGGACAGAGTGTTATCATCAGACAGAGTTATGGAAATTAAGATTTAGCGATAACTCTTCAATCTGCTGACTCTTATATGACTCAACAGAAATGACTCGGAGATGTGTTTTGTAAAGAGCGCATCTCCGTATTTTAGAACTTATAAACACTATGTTCTTTAAAAATAAAATAAAGCGATTATTACTTTTGGCGACCTTATTTTTACCATTTATCGCCTCTTCGCAAAATGACATAATACACTATCAAGAAACACAAACGAAAAAAGAAAAAGCCCCCGTTAAAACTAAAGAACTTCCCCCCTTACCGTTTTTAAAAAAGACGGAAATCCCCCTTGCAACAAAATTAATAGAAATCAACGGTATGGTTATGAATTCCACTATGTCAAGAGGTGGATATGACTTTTACTTATATTTCACGCGACATTGGGCAGAACCTAACAATGTACCCAATTATAACATCACGATTAACGAATTTCCTGGCAGAGGACGTAACATTCGTGTTGGAATAATAGTGAATGAAAAACAGGTTTTTACTAGGAATATTCAGCCCAGTGCAGAGGGTTTAGAGACTCTAGCTAAAGCTTTGGCAGATTATATCTATGGATATATCACCTCTGGAAAGCACGTAGCAGGCGAAACTTCAGCTCCTGAATACAAAGAAGGAAATACCTACTAGTTATTTTATTTTTTAAATAATCGAGAATATGAAACAGCTAATCATACTTACAATATTATCTTTAGGAATAAGCTTAGGTGCATCAGCTCAGCAGTTAGTCTACACTCCTATAAATCCAGCATTTGGTGGAAATCCTAACAATACCGCACACTTAGTTAATACAGCCACTGCACAAAACAAAACTGTTGACCCTGACGCAACTGACCGATTTAGTTTTTCCAGTGGGAGCGATTTAGATAATTTTACAGAGTCTTTAAATAGTCAGATATTGAGCCAGTTGAGTCGTAGTTTGGTAGACTTGCAGTTTGGTGAAGGAGAGATTGAAGACGGGAGCTACGCAGCAGGTAATTTTCAGATAGACATCGCGAATACATTAGATGGTGTCGTCGTCACGATATTGGATACCAATGGTGGAGAACAAACACAGTTGATTATTCCATTTTTTTAATGAAAGAGGTAACTTTGCTATCACAGTTATTGCAGAAAATATTTCCCTTTAAGACAAACGATATTAACAAGTATTTTATTCACCAATATAATTCCTTTTTTGAACAAACGACACAATCTGTTTTCGCTTTGATTTAGAATTCAGATTACTTCCCCCGTTACTCTATTCAAAAATGTTAACCAACTTTTAGAAACCACTTCCGTCTTCGTACGGAAGTGGATTTCGCTATTACTATTTTATTTATTACGAGAAAGATTTTATAAAAAAGACAAGATAGGAATAAGAATCTACTCTGACTTAACCGTCAAGGGTTTTGACTTTTATTGCCGTTTTAGTTTTAATTAAATTCTATCACCGTTCAATATAAATTAATGATAATCAATAGATTACCTGTTTGGTTAATAATCCTAAGTACGTTGTTTTTTACGAGTTGTGGCACCCTGTTACAAAAGCCTCTGTCTGCCCAAAAGGCACGTTTGGGTGAAGTGACGCAAGCTGGATTAGAGTTAAAAACTCTTCCCAAAGCTGCGGAAGCATTAGCCGTGGCTGTCTATCAGTTTCGGGACCAAACTGGACAATATAAAGCAAATGGTGGTTTCTCTACAGCGGTGACGCAAGGAGGAACAAACATTCTATTAAAGGCTTTAAAAGATAGCGGTTGGTTTACTCCAATTGAGCGCGAAAACGTCAATAACCTCCTCCAAGAACGGAAAATTATTCGCTCTACACGTACTCAATTAGGATACAACGAACCTTTGAATCCTCTCCTTTATGCCAGTGTCATATTAGAAGGCGGCATTGTATCTTATGACACTAATGTCTTGACAGGTGGTGCAGGATTGCGCTATTTTGGTGCAGGTGGGTCTGAACAATACAGACAAGACCGCGTGACAGTATACCTCCGAGTTATATCTGTTCGTACAGGCGAGATATTAAAAGTTGTCTATACTTCCAAAAAAATCTTATCTCAATCAGTCGATGCGGGACTTTTTCAATATGTATCTTTTAAACGATTATTGGAGGTCGAAACTGGATTTACCTATAATGAACCAGGTGAATTAGCTGTCAGAGAAGCTATCGAAAAAGCAGTGCAAAGCCTTGTCTTAGAAGGAATAATTGACGGATTATGGATACCTATTGACGCAGGAGATATAGACGGCGAAGCTGTAAAAGCATATAAAGAAGAAAAGGAAGGATTAGCACAAATAGATGTTTTGGGCAAAGAAGTCAAAGACAGACGTAGTAAAGTAGCGTTACAAATGGGCTCTACTTCTACTCTTTATAATGGTGATTATCCTGATGCTGATTTGCGTTCAGGTATTGAGATTGGAGTACAATACAATCTTAAACCTGCAATCGGTGTAGCTTTTCATTATGCAGGCAGTAGCATGACAGCGGGTTCTTTTTATGATGCAAAGATTAATTATGCAGAGTTAGTCGGCGAATATCGATTGCTACCTTATGATGTTTTTACTCCTTACATCTCAGGTGGTTTAGGTTTTATAGCAGAGTCAGAAGGCTTTTTGAATTATAATCAGGTGTTTCCTAAGGCGAATATTGGCGGAGGTGTAGAATACATGTTCAATCAAAAAGTAGGTTTTCGGTTTGCTTTAGATTACAACTACATATTCAGTGATGACCTCGATAATATCAAGCAAGGAAAATACAATGATGCTTACTGGCGCGGAAATGTTGGAGTCTCTATCTATTTTGGTAATACAGTTACGGGCGAAAGAAAATTTAAGTAAAAAACATACAACTCACAATTTCTCAATTCACACCCTTCACAATTCAAATGATGAAGAAAATACACATTCTCGTACTATTCTCATTCCTCTTGCTACTTGGCTGTCAAGAGGATAAAATTGATACACAATTGTTTGGTTCTTTGGTCGGTACCGTATTGGCGACGGAAGATAATATAGCGATAGCACAAGCAACTATCAGTACGAATCCTCCTACGAGTTCTTTACAGACAGATGAGTTGGGACGTTTTTCTATTGACCAAATAGAGGAAGGAACTTATACTATTCGTGCAGAAAAAGAGGGCTTTGTCACTGAGATTGAAAATGTTAGTGTCTTTTTAAATCAATCTGCTAATGTAATTTTAAGATTAGTAAAAGAAAGTGCTGTGAACAGTGCGCCGATGAAGCCACAAAATCCTTCGCCAGCAGTTGGTAGTAACGATGTGACAACTTCGCAAATGCTATCTTGGTCTGCCGAAGACGACGATAATGATGAATTGACTTTTGATGTTATTTTTTGTACTTCTAATGAGTTTAGTTGTGATACAGTTGCCCAAGATTTAACAGACAAACAGTATATGATAGAGGGGTTGCAACACGAAACTGTCTATTTTTGGCAGGTACGTGCAAAGGATGGATTTACAGAAACGAACGGTGATTTATGGAGTTTTGAGACGGAGTCTTTTCCTGACCATAGGTTTCTTTATGCTCAGAAAGAGGAGGGACAGTTCAATATTTATTCGACAGATTTGGAAGGAGATGATAAGATACGGTTGACGAATTCGGAGGGAGATTGTTGGAGACCAAAAATGAATCCTCAGCGTACAAAGATTGCATTTTTGTCTAATTTAGGGATACAAACACATCTCTACATTATGAATAGAGATGGCTCAGAAGTAACTCAGGTTACCTCCAGTGTACCCGTTAATGGCTTGAATCCCTTAGAGTTATCTTTTGCTTGGTCACCTAACGGAGCTGAAATAGTTTATCCTGCGGGCAATGAACTTTTTAAAATAGGAGTGGACGGTGTCGGTTTAGAGAAATTAGCTGATGCACCTGACGGACAGATGTTTGCGGAGGTAGATTGGGCAACGACAGGTGGATTTTTGGCAGTACGCACGACTGGAAATAACCTTTATAATTCGGACTTTTTTCTATTAGACGATGAGGGAAATTTTTTGACCCAAGTTTACGCGGATATTCCGGGTAGAGAGACTGGACCAGAGTTTTCTATCGACGGTAACAGTCTTTTGTATACTCATGATATTACTGGTTTTGAGTCGAGTGACGGACGTCAGTTAGCGGCTCATATTTTTATCAAAAATCTAATTGATAATACAACTTTAGATGTGAGTGAAGAAGGATATATTCTCGCAGGTACAAATGATTTAGATGCACGTTTTTCCCCTGACGGCGCGCACATTGTTTTTGTGAATACCAATAACGACGGTATTTCTCAAAAAAATATCCTGATAATGGAATTGGACGGTGACGAAAGAGAAGTCCTTTTGTTAGACGGAGTGATGCCTGATTGGCATTAGATTTCCTTGTCAAAAGAAGCTACCCTCCGATTAATATTACAATTTTTCCCTACAAATACACAGTACATTGAAAACATCCAAACATCAAAAATCGCGACACCTCCTCTTTTTAGTCATTTGTTTTTTGCAAATGAACTTTAGTCTTCATGCTTTAAATCCTATCATTTCAGGAGAAACCATCGTTTGTATTGGGAATACATTGGACTTAGAAGTTCAATTTATTTCTGGTGCTACTTATGAGTGGCAGAATGAACAAGGCGCAGTCCTCTCGACAGTGTTTAGTTTGACCGTACCCAATATGGATGCTGCTATGGCAGGAGAGTACACCGTGACGATAATTCATGAAAGTTGTCCAGAACCCAATGCAACCGTTGAAGTATCTGTTGTGGACCCACCTTTGGCTCCCGAAGTCAGTAATAATGGACCTGTCTGTGAGGGGCAAACAGCTATTTTATCAGGACCCAGTTTGGAGAATGCAACATATCGTTGGTTAGACCCATTTGGGGCTGTTTTGGCAGAGACAGAAGACGCTGAAATAGTTAATATACAAGAAAGTCAAGCAGGCATTTATACATTAGAAGTTACTCAATATGGCTGTACTAGTCCACAGAGTTTTACGGAAGTTGGTGTCATTTCGGTACAGGCTGCTCCTATTTTATCTGCGGATACGACAGTTTGTTTTGGGGATACTTTAATGATTTCTACTTCTAATTTTCCTGATGCAGAATATTTTTGGGAAGGACCAAATGGTTTTTCGAGCACCGATATTGGCACTATTCAGATTTTGAATACGACAGCTGCGAATGCAGGAATCTACTCCTTAGTCATTGCTGCCAATGGTTGTGAAACACCCGTTGCAGAGATAAATATTAATGTCTTTTCAGAGGTGAGTGGTATGTGGGCGGAGGATATTTCTATCTGTGAAGGATTTACGGCAGAGGCAGGCGTTATCTTAAATGGAAACGCTCCTTTTGAAGTGTTTTTTAGTGAAGGAGAGAATGGTTCTATTGCAGGTTTGGTGAGCGAACAAGAAGGTACTTTGACTTTGTTTCCTATGCAAACTACTGAATATCAATTAAATAGAGTTATTGACTCCAATAACTGCTCTTGGGAAGGTGAAGAAGTATTAGAAGTGACAGTTAATGAAAATCCTGAATTTGCTAATTTAGATGATAGCTTTTGCAATGACATCAATTCAGAATATACCCTATATTTTTCTATGGAAAATGGCTTAGCACCTTACTCCGTGCAAGGTCAGTCTGGAGTAGTAAATGGCAATGAGTATTTTAGCGAACCAATCCCTTCAGGCTTTCCTTATTTTGTACAAATAACGGATGCAAATGGTTGTCAAACTGACTTAGAAAGCGGCTCCCATTCTTGTGATTGCGAAACTACAGCAGGAACAATTGACCAAACGCCTTTAAGGTTTTGTACAAATGAATCAGGCGTGATTAATCAAGAATTTCCCCCTGTTTTAGACGATGATGATGTCTTTTATTACATTTTACATGATGCTTTACTTATTTCTCAAGGAAATAATTTAGCCGAATTTGATACGCCTTTTTTCGATTTCCTTCCAGGAATGAATACGGAACAATCCTACTATATAACCGCTGTTGCAGGAACGGACGACGGCACAGGAAAAGTCAATTTTGATGACCTTTGTCTTGATAAATCAGGGACCGTAGAAGTCATCTTTTACGAGCAAGCTCCGACACCAATTATCTCTGGTGAAAATGTTTTGTGTCCGAATGAATTTTTAGAATTAACGACAGATGTCTTTGCAGGACAGGGAGTTGTCAGCTACTTATGGACGACTCCAAACAGTAATTTTACGACAGTAAGTCCCTCACTTTACATTGAAGAGGTCAATGTTTCTAACGCTGGACTTTACTCTGTTAGAGTTGATTATAACGGCTGTACTTCTAACCCGTCCTCGACTTTTGAGGTATTTGTTGAAGTCCCAAATGAAAATGCCTTGGCAGGAGAAGATAAGACAATCTGTGGCGAATATGGGGGACAATTATTGGCTAATCTCCCTAGTGATGCCACAGGTTTATGGACAGTTAACAGCACTGCTTCCATTACATCAGAAACGACTGCGGAGAGTCAAGTTGATAACCTACAGGTTGGTGAAAATACATTCTATTGGACATTAAGTACTGCCGAATGTCCTGATTATTCCAAAGATAGTATCACACTAAATGTCATACCTGCGAATACTGCTTTTGATGATGAATTTACACTTGGAGAGGAACAACTTTTCGTAGAAATCAATCCTCTAGATAATGATGAAAGTGAGGAAGGACAAACGCCTTTTTTACAAATAACGACAGCGCCTTCTTTAGGTAGATTAGTAGAAATTGAGGATAATTTGCTAGAATTTAAGCGTCCACTTTGCTTTGAAGGAGAGCTTACTTTCAATTATGCGACCTGCATCGAAACTCAGGAATGCCCTTTACTCTGCGATACTGCGGAGGTTATTATCAATGTCATGACAGACTCGAATAATTCTTATCTATTTGTTCCCGATGGCATTACTGCTAACGGAGACGGGTTAAACGATTATTTGGTGATAGAAGGCATTGAAAAATATGAGAATAACGAATTGGTAATAGTTAATCAGGCAGGACAAATTGTTCATTCTGAAAAGCCTTATACCAATAGTTGGAATGGCGAATATAGAGGCAAAAAACTACCAGAAGGCACTTATTACTACATTCTAAAAACCGACGTCACCACCAAAGAAATCATCAAAGGAAGAGTATATTTATTGAGATAAAGACGCTCAGATTTCTCCCCTCCGCAACTCAGTTTTTCAAGCCGAGTAATCTATCCCACAGCCTTCTCAGGAGTGTGAAAAAAGCAAAAAAATGAAAAAAGTACTACATACAATTATCATGATTCTCTTCCTCCAGACCCTCACCGTTGCCCAGCAGCAAACGCCATTTTCTTTATATCGCGATGCTTCCACATTACTTAATCCCGCGTCAGAATTTCAAAGTCACTTTCGCGACAGTTATTTTAATGTTCGAGTAGCAGCCATTCATCGTCAGCAATGGGTAGGAGTAGAAGATGCACCTCAAACTCAAGTTATCAGTGGAGACTACTTTCCGGAGTATAAACCTTATTCATTTAGTGGAAATTTACAAAATAGAACAGCAGGGGCTATTGCTCAAACTTCGATATATGGTACATTTCGTTATGAACTAAAACTCAATCGAAATCACAGAGTAAACGCGGGTATCTCGGCAGGCATGATGCAACATAGAATCAATGCTGCCGAAATCAAATTTTTAGACCCTGGAGATGTTATTCATCAAGGAGAGTCTCTGACTTCAGTTACACCTGACTTTAGTCTTGGATTTTTATATAAATTCAAAAATCGCTACTCTTTTGGTTTGTCAATTCCTCAAGTCGCAGGATTAAATTCTAGTTTTGAAACAGAAGGCAATGATTTGACAATCAACAATATACAGCACTTTTATGCGCAAGGAAATGCTTTGTTTTATACCAATAAATACGAATCGTCTTTTATCGAATTATCCGCTTGGGCGCGTTATATTCCTGGTACTCCTTTTGGGTCAAATTTTAATTTTCGTTATCAATACGACGACTTATTTTGGGTAGGCGTAGGAGGTGATACGGCTTTGATTGCGCATTTAGAAGCAGGTTTTATTTTAGGTAGATTTGGTGACCGCCGCTTACAATTAGGAGCAGGTTATGATTATCCATTTCAGCCAGATTTGGTTTATTTGGGGAATACATTTGAAGTGAATTTGAGCTGGATTTGGGGAGCGCAGTAGGGGGTAGTTATTGGTTATTAAGTTATTTGGTATTCGCCGGTGTCTGACACTTTTATAGCTACGAAGCTCTAATTTAAATTATTAAAGTCGAGCTTAATAGTAAGTCAAACAAATTATGATAAGTTGGCGTGGATAATTTCTCGCCTGCTTTCACTTTAAAAATTCTCATGTAGCTAAGACTATAGTCGATTTCTAAAGCCAAAGCAGACAAAAAATACTCACACGCGAACATATCACAATTAGCTTGACTTACTACTTAGTGGTTATCATACAATTATTCCAATAATCAATAACACAATAACCAATAAAGATTGAAGCCATTAGCAGAACGTATGCGCCCCACGTCACTTGACAATTACATCGGTCAAAAACATTTGGTCGGTGAAGGTGCCGTGCTGCGTCAAGCCATCGAAAACGGTAAAATTCCAAGTTTTATCCTTTGGGGACCTCCAGGTGTTGGCAAAACGACACTGGCAGGGATTATTGCGAACACTTTAGAGCGTCCTTTTCATGCCTTATCTGCGATAAATTCAGGCGTTAAAGACATTCGAGAAACCATTCAAAAGGCGCAGTCAAATCGTTTTTTCAATGCGCCAAATCCCATTCTTTTCATTGATGAAATTCATCGTTTCAGCAAATCTCAACAAGACTCTCTATTAGGTGCTGTAGAAAAAGGTATTGTCACGCTCATTGGTGCGACGACAGAAAACCCTTCTTTTGAAGTCATCTCTGCCCTACTCTCTCGCTCTCAGGTTTATGTTTTGCAACATTTGGCGAAGGAGGAAATGATACAGATGATTGATGTGGCACTCGTTAAGGATGAGTATTTGAATAAATTGGATGTAAAAATTGAAGAGTATGACGCTTTGTTGCACTTTTCAGGCGGCGACGGTCGGAAGTTGTACAATGTTTTAGAATTGGTGACCAACTTTGCTAAAGAAGGTGAAACACTTACCATTACCAATCGAAGTGTCACTGATATCATTCAGCAAAACATTGCGGCTTATGATAAATCTGGGGAACAGCACTACGATATCATTTCTGCCTTTATCAAAGCAATCCGAGGCAGTGACCCAAATGCTGCCGTATATTACCTTGCGCGCATGATTGAAGGTGGTGAAGATGTGAAATTTATTGCACGTCGTTTGGTTATTTCAGCATCAGAAGATATTGGTTTGGCTAATCCGAATGCGCTTTTAATGGCGACTACGGCGTTTCAGGCAGCTACACTGATTGGTTTTCCCGAGGCGCGGATTATTCTCTCACAAGCCACTATTTATCTCGCTACTTCTCCCAAAAGTAATGCTTCCTACATGGCTATTGGAAATGCACAAGCCAAGGTGCGTGAAACGGGTAACCTTCCTATTCCTCTATCTCTCCGTAATGCACCGACTAAGCTAATGAAGGAATTGAACTATGGTAAAGATTATAAGTACTCTCATAGTTACGAGGGGAATTTTGCAGAGCAAGAATTCATGCCGCCTGAAATTTCAGGAGAGACTTTTTATGAGCCTGGGAATAATGCTTCTGAGGCGAAAACGCGGGCGCATTTGAAAGGGCTTTGGAAGGAGAAGTACGGGTATTAGATTTTTAAAATGCATTAAATTACCATTGCGAGGCGTTCTTGTTCTAATAGGCACGGAGTGCCTTGCCGCTTGGTAGATATTTTATATTGAAAATATTTATAAGTCGCAGAGCGGCGGCACGGCTTAAAGAAAAATCTACTAAGATTTTCATATTCAAATCATGAAAAAAATTCTATTCGTTCTCTCTTTAGTCTTCATTTCTATTCCAGTCATAAAAAGCCAAGTAGGTAAGTACTGTGAGAATTCCGTTTTCACAAAGAGTTGCTACGAATTTGAGGAAGGTAATAAATTTAAGTTCATAGAGTCCATGTGCATAGCCATAGTAGAAGGGCAAGGAAACTTTGAAATAGAAGGTGATAAAATTAGATTTATTTATAAATCTATGCCCTTTTTTGAAGAGCAACTTTTTATAAAAAAAACTAAGAAAGCACACGATAAGATTGAAATTAAACTCTCCGTAAAAGACTACGATACAGGAAAAGAATTAAAAGAATATCGTGCTTATCAGTTGTATAAAGGGCAGTTCGGAGATAAAATAAGTCATCCTAAGAATCGGATTAATGTCAAATATGAAGGAAGCCCAATGTTAATCGACATCTCTTATCCAGGATACTCTAGTTATACCTTAAAAATTACAGAAGGTGGAGAATATAAGGTTAATCTATTTTTAAAATATGATAGAGAAAGAGATATTTATGATATGAAAGAGGGAATAGAAGAATTTACAATTGTGGAGTTGACAAACGATACAATTGTATTGAAGCATGAAGAAGGCGATTACGAAATGGTATTGACAAAAGAAAAGTAAAATCCTATCAAAAAACACCTTTTTCACGATAAGACACAAATAATCAAAACATATATTCAAAAAAATAAAAATCTGGAAACTTACCAAATCACCACTCCTCCTCCAATCTACCTTCTCACATTCAAGCTTTTAAATATTATCAAAATATCCCACCAGTCTCAAAAGCAATCTTGATTAACTATCCTTGTTTTGAAAAGAGCCATAATGCCTGTATCTTTATTGTCCGTAAAAGTATTCTTTTGCAATAAACACGCCCCTTCAACCATTCATTTCCCCCACTTTTAGACAAAAACAAGTATGAATAAATTTATTACATCGCTTTTTTTAATTGGCTTATTCTATACCAATGTACAAGCACAAGAAATTGATTTCCAATCCCTTTTGCAAAAACACTATAATGCAGAAATGGAAGCATTAGTCGTTGACACCGAAGTGTGGCGAGTAGATAGTACCTACTGCTGGACAAATGATGCACTGGCTGGTGAAGAGGTACCTACAGTGCGTAGTTACAACTTGGAATTTTCGGAGTATTCTGGTCAAATTTTACAAGAAGAAAGACAACAATACATAGATGGCGCATGGATTAATTCATTGCGCACAGAATACATCTATGACGATAATGACTACAAACAAGAGACAATAGATGAAGGGTGGCTACCACAAGAAAGTGCTTGGGAGTTTACTAATAAAAATATCTTTAACTTCAATGCTTCTGCCAATGATTTTAACGACATAACGAATCAAAACTGGGAAAATGAAGCGTGGAATAATCGCTCTCAAACTATCAATACTTTCCACCCAATACACTTTAAAGCAACTCAATCAGACAACTATCTCTGGGAAGATAATACATGGGTCTTGGACAATAGATTCTACTTTTCTATCAATATTAATACATTACTGACTCAAGGTGTTTTGTTCCAAAAACGCAATGAAATGGGCGTTTTGACAAACCTTTCTCGTACGTTCAATTACCATGACGAAATGGGTAATGATACTTTGACGACTTATGAATTGAATAATGGTGGTTGGTATTTCACTTCTCGTATCCAGAAGGAGTTTGAGAATGGAAAAGATGTTTTACGTACAGAGCAATCTTATAGTGTCATCGATATGGCGTGGACAAACACTATTCAGACGCAAACAGATTATACGCCTTCAGGAAAACAAGAACTAATCACAGTGTCCTCATGGAATGTGCAAGAAAATGCATTTGTGCCTTCTTATCGGACGTCGTACAGTTATGATGCCGCAGATAATTTGACAGAATTTACCACAGACCTTTTCCAAGACGGAACTTGGGTTTACAATGGTAGATGTCAGATTTTCTGGTCAGAATATGAAGTCGAAGTTGACCCAGGAGGAGGGACTGCGACGACCGATGTTATTTTACAAGATTGTAAAATTGCGAATCCATTAGAGGCTGGCAGCTCGTTTTCTTGTTCCGATTGGGATATTGACGGAATAGGAACTGTTGAGATTTATGATTTGAGTGGTAGAATGCTTGCTTTGCAGACGGTTAGTAATCAAAATGATATTGAAGTAAAATCAGGCTTAAATACTGGTTTTTATACTTTAGTTTTGCGAGATGCGCGTGGTTTGGTTTGGAGGAAGAGAGTTGTAGTGCAATAGTAAAACACAATACTAAAAATTTATGATAGATAAGCCCGACCATATCGGTACGGGACAGAACGGATGATGCAGATTGGACAGATTTAGGCAGATATGCTAAAATCTCGTTCATTTCGTATCATCCGCTTTTTATTTGTGTCTATTTTTAGAGAAAAAGTCCAATATAAAACCGACTTTTGCTCCCACAATAAAACCATAAAAGCCAATAAACATAAGCCAGTTCCTAACTTATTCTAAGAGTTCTGTTGCAGATGTCAAACAGATATTTTCTCAGTATTGTCTAATATCTGACGTCTAACATCTCTAATCAATAACCAACCACCATGAAGCAACTAATCGAGTGTGTCCCAAATTTCAGTGAAGGGCACGATATGAATATAATCAAGCAAATCACAAACGAAATCGAAAGCGTCGAAGGTGTAAAATTACTTGATGTTGACCCAGGAAAAGCGACGAACCGTACTGTTGTCACTTTTGTCGGAGAACCAGAACCAGTTATCCATGCAGCATTTCTAGCTATTAAAAAAGCGGCGGAGTTGATTGATATGAGTAAACACTCTGGTGAGCACCCACGTATGGGCGCGACGGATGTCTGTCCGCTGATTCCGATTGCGGGTATCACTATGGAGGAAACGGCAAAATGGGCGCACAAACTCGGCGAAATGGCTGGTGGAGAGCTTAACATTCCTTTCTACATGTACGAAAATGCTGCGACGCGTCCTGAGCGTCGCAATTTAGCAACCGTCCGCTCTGGAGAGTATGAAGGATTGCCAGAAAAATTAAAAAAAGCGGATTGGAAACCAGATTATGGTCCAGCTCGTTTCAATTCAAAAGCGGGTGCGACAGCTATCGGCGCACGTGACTTTTTGATTGCATATAATGTAAACTTAAACACTACCTCTGTTCGTCGTGCGAATAGTATCGCCTTTGATGTCCGGGAAAATGGACGTGTAAAACGCGCAGGAAATCCAATCACAGGTAAAGTTGTCAATGATAAAAACGGCAATCCTGAGCGCGTCCCAGGTGCGTGTAAAAGCGTAAAAGCAATAGGTTGGTACATCGAAGAGTATGGTGTCGCACAGATTTCGATGAATCTGACGAATATCATTGATACGCCGTTGCATGTTGCATTCGAAGAGGTAAATAAGAGCGCAGACCGTCGAGGAATGCGCGTGACGGGTTCAGAATTAGTTGGTTTGGTGCCTCTAAAGGTGATGTTGGATGCAGGAAAGTATTTCCTCAAAAAACAACAGCGTTCTACAGGTGTAGCAGAGTCTGAGATTATCAAAATCGCAGTGAAGTCGCTAGGTTTAGATGAGTTAACGCCATTTGACCCACGGCAAAAAATTATCGAATATCAATTGCGCGCAGAGAAACCTACGCCGCTATTGAATATGGATTTACGCGCCTTTGCCAACGAAACGGCATCTGAAAGTCCTGCCCCAGGTGGTGGTTCGATTTCGGCATATGTTGGTGCTTTGGGTATTTCTTTGGCGACTATGGTTGCAAATCTAAGTAGTCACCGTCGTGTCTGGGATGCACGTTGGGAAGAGTTTGGTGATTGGGCTGAAAAAGGTCAAAAACTGAAAGATGACTTATTGGCTCTAGTAGATGAAGATACAAATTCATTCAACGAAATCATCAATGCAATTCGCCTACCCAAAGGTACAGATGCAGAGAAAGCTACACGTAAAGAAGCGATTCAATCGGCTACAAAATATGCAATTGAAGTTCCTTTCAAAGTCATGCAAGTCTCTTTAGAGAGCTTTGATACGATTAAAGCAATGGCAGAAATTGGTAATCCAAATTCTGTGACGGATGCTGGCGTTGGCGCTCTGTGCGCGCGTGCGGCAGTACATGGTGCCTACATGAATGTCAAAATTAATGCAGGTGATTTGGAAGACAAAAAATTCGTAGCTCAAGTCTTGAAAGACGGAGAGAAAATGATAAAGGCTGCGGATAAAGCGGAAAAGGCTATTACGAAATTGGTGCATGATAAGATTGCTTCTTAAAGATTGGAAGTTGGCAGGCTTGCGTCTCATCAACGACTATAGTACATGAAAAAAGCTGAGAACATACCGTCCTCAGCTTTTTTTGTTATGCTTTCGCTAAAATTTCTCCCATTCTTTTCTCATCTAATTCTGCCTCAATCCATGCAGAAATTAGTTGGCGTGCTCGTTGTTTAGCTTCTTTTGTTAGTTTCAAATCTAAGACTAACTCTTTCGTATTCTTATTTTTTAATTGAATGTTATCAATCCAACCTGAAATATCATCGCCTTCTTCCTCGGGAGAAACCTGAATAATGCGCACTGCTCGTTTGATTTCAGGAATATAAGCATTAAAAATAGGATTGCCGTCGTATTCTTTCTTTCCATTTTGACGGTCATTCAGATACGGCGAATGCGTATAATCGAAGTCTTTTAACAAAGAAGCCAACACTCTTCCCCAAGAAGCTTGAGCAAGATTATATATATTTTTATCCTCCAAAAAATTTTGATAGAGTACTCGTGCCATGATTTTTTGTACTACAAAAATTTAATAATTAAAATAATAAGAAATGAGACAAAAGCTGTCCCTGCCAAAACTTCTACATCTACACGAATGTCTTTAGTTTTACGGTTTCTAAATGTTTTCTTCTTCACTGCATCTATTCCTCCGTCTATATTTTCAATATAACGTTGAGCATCTTCAAACTGTTTTTCTCTCGCAGACAATTCTTTTTTTGTAAGTTGCTGCTTCAGTTTTTCCAGTAGATTCAAACCTAACTCTTTTGAAGGTGGTTCATCTTGTGACCAAGATTCTGACTTTTCTAATCCTCCACCTTGTGCTTGTACACGTCCGCGATGTTTTTTTGACATGTTTTGGGTTATTAGTAAAGAATTGCAAGATACGACTTTTAAATTAAGTATCAAAAATGCCCAAGTAAAAAAGGCAGCCCCCACGCGGGGCTACCTTCTATCGAGAAACACAATGTTTATTCTTGGTCTTCAGAGTATTGGAATTTCAGAGTAAAAGTGTTTGGAGTTTCTATAGATAATAAGCGAAAAAAAACTGAATTAGTTCCTTGTCCTTGTGTTTATTTATGGGTTTAAAAAATTGATAATCAGTTAATTAAGGGAAAAATCATAGCCAAACGTTTTATTGTCTGGCTCTGATAATGCGTAGTATCCATTCGTGGAATTTTGTTCGCAATATACCCAACCTTGTTCGTGCGCAATTAGTTCCATCAGAGCAGAAATTGTTTCTTTTTGTAAAGAAAACCCAATCTCTGCTAGGCGTTTTTGCACCGAACTAATAGAAGCGCGCCCATGCGTTAAAATTAAAAAGTCAGCGGCATGTTTCACTGTATTTTTGCGGGGTAAAGAAGTATGACGATTCATTGAAATGATTTTTAAATTCGATAATAATTGTAGTTCTTCATGTAAATCCCAGGCGAATCGTTTGATTTAGAAATCTTTCTCCCTAAATCGAGTTTTGTAGTAATAATGGTCTGAATTTTAGGTGTTCATCAAGTTTTTCGAATACAAAATAGTGATTAAATAACTTGATGACACAAAATTAGTGACACTCTGTCGATTTTCCAAAGATTTAGTTAAATATTTTCAAAAAAGTTTTAATTTAAACAAGTAAAACTATTTTGATTACACTCTTCAACCTTGTAAATTCTGTTTGTTTAGTGTTTTTCAAAAATAAAACTTCCTAACAATATCTATTTAAGAAACAAAAACTGGTTATTTGAAAAACTTAGCATTGAAATTCTGGTTTTAGAAAAATTTATTTATAAATTAGCCCTATCATAAATAATTCATTTTTCAATTGATAAGTTCCTTTCATTCAGAAAAATGAATTATTTATTGAATTATAAGTAGTATCTAATTCAAAAAATCTAGAACTTACTAAATGCCGATTGGCATTTGAAAAAATAAATAATAGCATGGGAAAGACATCTGACAAAAAGAAGCTAGCAAAACTTAAAAAAGCTTGTAAAAAAGCAAAAGGAGCAAAAGCAGAAGCACGTAAAGCACTCCGCAAAGAGTTGAAGGCAGCGATGGAAAAACTAAAGCCACTAAGAGAAGCGTATAGAGCCGCAAAGAAAAAGAAGAAAAAAACATGTAAAAAATGTCAAAAAAATAAATCCGTAACTAAAAAGAATAGCAAAGTCAAAGAGGACAATGTAAAGTCTAAGATTTCGGTTATCGTAAAAGAGCCTAAAAAAGCAGCGAAGCCTAAAGCTGCACAACCAAAACCAACTAAAGTTGCCAAGCCTAAAGAAGCTAAAACGCCTACAGTAAAAGTCGTTACAAACATACCTATTGCTAAAAAAACTACAAAAGTAGCGACCACACCTAAAAAAACAGTGGTAAGAAAAGCAACGGTAACAAAGAAGCCAGCCGCTAAAAAGCCAGTCGCTAAAAAAACAGTGACTAAAGCTGCTGCACCGCGCAAAACAACAACGAAAGCGACTCCTGTAGCTAAAAAGCCAACTGCTACTCGCCGACCTTCTCGTCCAGACAACTTGAAAAAAGTAGAAGGTATCGGTCCAAAAATTGAGCAATTATTACACAATGCGGGTATCGTCACTTTTGCAGATTTGGCAGTAGCACCGATTGCTAAGTTAGAAGATATTCTAGCAGCAGCAGGTTCACGTTATCGTATGCACAAACCAACGACTTGGCCAAAGCAATCTGCTCTTTGTCGTGATGAAAAATGGGAAGAATTGAAGAAATGGCAAGATGAATTGAAAGGCGGCAGGTAATGGAAAAGATATTAGATGTTAGACTTTAGACAAGACACCTGACAAAACCTCGTGCCTAGTCTAAAGTCTAATATCTAACGTCTAATATCTCTTTTACTATTGATTCTTCCAGGCACTCGTTACTTTATCCAGAATACGCTCTAAATAGCGTCTCTCTTCCGTTACGATATTTGCTCGACCGACCATTTGTTGGCTAAAAGGAATATCCTTTTCATAGGTCGTCCGCAATTTGTTTGCTACAATATTAGGTAAAGCCACCTCCACTAAATAACTGTTTTTTTGCGGCACAAGTGCAATATGTTTCACTTCTCCGACAACTGCTCCAAACTGATGCGCAGGAAAACTTTCCAGCCAGATATTCACCCGCTGCCCTACTTCTACCTTTCCTGCACCTTCAAATGGGAGTGATGCAAAACCTTTAATCGCTCCAGAACTCTCCGCATTTATGGGCACTATTGTCATCATTTCATCATTGGCAGAAACAAACTCATTCTCTGATAAAGGCTTTGAAAAAGAGACCTGTCCGTCAATTGGTGATTTGACTAAGAAATTCATTTTCCAAGTCTCTACATCGTTTTTCAATTTTTGAAATGCTTCCTCTATTTTCACTTCTTTCTCATTCCCTGTTTTATCTTTCGTTTCATCCAAATCCAAAATAGAGCGTCTCAACTGCTCGATAGCAATCTTGTTATTGATAAATTCCGCTTCTATATTAGAAATCTGCCTCTTGATAGAGATAAATTCCGCTTGAATAGCCTCATGATTTTCTACACTAACCAGACCATCTCCTAATAATTTTAAAGAACGCTCCATGCGTATTTTTATCAAAGCCTCATCTTGTAATAATGACCTTTTTCGTCCCTCTATCACTCCCGCTAATTCTTCATTTTGCTTGATTTGCCTCTTCAACAGTCTTGCCTTAGTAGCCGTTTTATCCTTCCGCAAAAAGTATTTATAATCTTTATAGCTTTCTGAAAAACTAGACCAACTATCCTGTAATGCCCCCAAGGACAAATTTCTAGGCAAATCTAAATCATCGTAAATTCCCGTTTCTTTCACTTCAGAAATCAACACTTCTAACTGGTCAACACTCACTAGGTCCGCCGTATTTTCCAAAATAGCTAGTATCTGCCCTGTTTCCACCGTCTCCCCTTCTACAACGCGCAATTGCTCTATTTTTCCATTCATACGCGCAGGTACGCGAATAGGTGGATTTTCCGTTTCCAAGGTTATTGGCGCAGGAATAATATCTGGATATTTTACCATGTAGGAAATCATAACCAAAACAGTCACAGAAATCAAAATTAAGGAAATACCCCAACGAACTATCCAGGTCGGGGGGTCACCCATGATTTGCTGGATTTCCTGTTGCTCGTTGATGAGAATGTGTTCGGGATTTGAGATTAACTCTGGCATATAGAAAACGGTTGACGGTTGACGGTTGACGGTTGACGGCAGCCTTTAAAACCGATTTTTAATAGTGTTTATTGATTTTTCAACTTCATCATTTCTTTTGAAAAAGAAAGAACGACAAATTTACTCCTTTTTGTTGTTGGAGTCGTGTAATTCATTGTTAAAAT
>CALDUB010000314.1 GCA_937923465.1 uncultured Saprospiraceae bacterium | reverse complement strand
GAGATTAGTTTTGTATTTCACCTCGGCGCACGTACAGATACTGCTGAAAAAGACAGAGCAATTTTTGATGAATTGAATGTCAAGTTTTCCCAAGACCTTTGGCGCATCTGTGTCCGCGAATTTATTCCTGTCATTTATGCCTCTTCTGCCGCGACCTATGGACTAGGGGAGAATGGCTATGAGGACTCTCACGACCACTTAGATGACTTAGTTCCTCTAAACGCTTACGGAGACTCTAAAAATGAATTTGATAAATGGGTTTTAAATGCGGGAGTTGACCCTCCATTTTGGGCAGGCATGAAGTTTTTCAATGTCTATGGACCCAATGAGTACCACAAAGGGCGCATGGGTAGCGTCATCATGCACGCCGCCCGTCAAATCAAGAAAACGGGAGAAATGAAACTCTTCCGCAGTCACCGTGAGGATGTTGCAGACGGTGAGCAGAGCCGTGATTTTATCTATGTAAAAGACGTGGTTGATGTAATGTACTGGTTGTATCTCAATCGCCCTGCGAGTGGCTTGTACAATCTAGGTACAGGAAAAGCGCGCACTTTCCAAGACCTTGTTTCTAGTACTTTTAAAGCGATTGGTAAGGAACCGCAGATTTCCTTTATTGATACGCCTGCGGATATCCGCGATACGTATCAGTATTTTACGGAAGCTAATATGATGAAATTGCGCCGCGCAGGATATGATGCTGATTTTTATAGTTTGGAAGATGGTGTGGCTGATTATGTACAAAACTATTTGAAGAAAGAGACAAAGTGGTAGTTTTATCAGTCTAGTACAAGTATCTGTAAAAAAGGGTAGCAATCAATTGCTGCCCTTTTTTAGTTTCTTATCGTAATTTACCCTTGTTTTATCTGAAAAAGCTTCAGTATCTTCCATAAATGTGTAATTTTCGCCTGAAAACAACAAAATCATGGAAGACCACAAAAAAATAGAAAACCGCACTTGCCCCAATTGCTATTATCCGATGTCAAATAAGGACACCGAGTATTGCTCAAACTGTGGACAGAAGTACAAAACAGGACGTGTAACCTTTTGGGAACTTATTAGTGAAGCCTTTTCTTTGCTATTTAATTTTGATAATAAATTCTTCCATACTGTAGGTGCTATTTTTATTCCAGGTAGGCTTACCAAACAATTTTTTAAAGGCAAACACAAGAGTTATGTTCATCCTGTGCGCGTGCTTTTAGTATCGACTCTTGTGATGATTTTTGCGTTGAACCATAACATTGATTTTAATATGAATAGTGGACCAGCAGATATCTATGACGGTCTAAAAAAAGAAGAATGGCATCGGCAAAAATCTTTAGAGTTAGATACGCTGAAAAATGAAGTGCTCAAAGATTTTAATCAAAATACACAAGTTGCAAAAGCATTGGATAGTTTGGTTACGCGTGCTCACTTAGATGAACTCGGAGAAGATAGTATTCGCATAAATAAAGAGAATATTGGTTTTTTAATCGAAGATATGGTCATCGCGCGCGAGGATATTTTTAATTTGAGTGACAAAGAAATAGTAGAAAAATATAAGGTAGAGAATACTTTTCAGCAGATAGTATGGCAGCAGACTATCCGAGTTATGAAGAGGGGAGACCGCTTACTTCCTTTCCTATTGGGGAACATTCTATGGTTAGTCGTTATTATGATGCCTCTGTTTGCCTTAGTCCTTCGGATATTTTATATACGTCGAGACTTCTATTATGTCGAGCACTTAGTTTTTGCCATGCATGCGCATAGTTTTGCCTTTATGCTTTTAAGTCTCTATACTTTTTATTCTCAGAGTGTTACGGGGTTAACTATTGGTATTGTATTTATGCTGACAGGAGTATATGTTATTTTATCTATGAAGCGATTCTATGCTCAGACATGGACAAAGACCGTAGGGAAATTTTTTATAATTAATTTGTTTTACTGGATGGTCTTTATGGGTGTTTTAGTTATTACACTATTGTTGAGTTTGGCTTTGTTTTAGGATAATTTTGGAATTATTTTATTTGTTCCATTGTTAGATTTATTCAACCCATTCCGAGAAGGGTAACAAATTATTCAAATATCAATCAAAATGACAATCCAAGACCTAAAAGATAAGAACCTCCTTCTTTTTGAATGCATTACTGGCAGTAGGGCTTATGGTCTAGACCATGCCTTGTCCGATACGGATATTAAGGGTGTCTTTATTGCTCCTAAAGAAGATTTTTATGGCTTAAATTATATTCCTCAAGTCAACAATGAAACCAATGATGAAGTGTATTATGAGCTGGGTAGATTTGTAGATTTATTACTTAAGAGTAATCCTAGCGTGATAGAACTTTTGCATACTCCAGAGGACAAAATACTTTATGAACATCCTTTGTTTTCTAAGTTGAAAGCTGTCAATTTTTTAAGTAAAAGATGCAAGGATAGCTTTGCAGGTTATGCCATGACACAGGTGCGTAAAGCATCAGGCTTAAATAAAAAAATCAGAAAACCATTTAAGAAAGAAAAGAAAAGTATTCTCCAATTTTGCTATATTTTACATGGACAAGGTTCGATGCCTTTTCTAGATTGGTTAGAGAAAAACGAACTACAGCAAGAGCAATGTGGATTGGTCAATATCAATCATGTTCGGGACTTGTATGGCTTGTATTACGATAAAAATGACAAGTTGGGATACATGGGCGTCATGCACAAAACCAATGCGACTATGGTACATCTGAGTAGTATTCCAAAAGGAGAAAAGCCATTGACATATTTATCTTTTAATGAAGATGGATATAAAACTTACTGCAAAGACTATCGCGACTACTGGCAATGGGTAAAGAACAGAAATGAAACGCGCTATGAAAACACTTTAGAGAATGGTAAAAACTATGACTCCAAAAATATGATGCATACTTTTCGATTGCTGAATATGGCGGAGGAGATACTGAGAGAGGAGAAAGTTAACGTTCGAAGACTTGACCGTGAGGAACTATTTCGAGTCAAAAATGGAGACTTTACTTATGAAGAATTAATGCAGAAGGCAGAAGAAAAACAAAAAGAAATACAAGAGGCTTATTCATTGACTAATCTACCCGACAATGTAGAAAAATCAAATGCTATTCGAGTTCTCACAGAATTGCGAACATCCTTTTATTCATAAATAGGGTCATATATTTAAGGTCTTTAGAAGAAAACAAAAAGTCCGTTCTATAAAGTATTTATAGAACGGACTCCAGATTTTCTTGTAAATGTAATGTTAAGAGGTGGGCGCTGATTGCTCCGCCATAGGAGTTATCGCAATATCATTTTTTAATTCTTCAACTAAATTAAGGAGAATCGTTTTTTTATCTTCTTCCACATTTAAATCTTCAAGAATAGCAGTTAGTTTTTGTATGCGCAAATTAGCACGTCTCATTTTCTTTCTACCTTCTTCTATAGCTAAGAAAGAAGCCTCCTCTGCCTCCAAGACATTATAAATCAAGTCTTTTAAACTACGCAAATTATCTTTGAGTACGTAACCCGATGCACCATCAAGAATGGCCTGTGCTACTTTTTCTTCATCATTTAATGTACCTGTTACAAAAATAAAAGGAATATGCTGATGGGTCTTTCTGACATGAAACATAGCATCTAAACCATTATAACCCGGCAAATGATAATCCGAAAGTATGATGTGAGGTACTTGCCAATTCAATCTTTCAATAAACTCTTTCTTATTAGTAGCTATGCTAAAAACTGCATTTGGAAGCGCTTTTTTTGCTGCTCTTTTTACTAATTCTGCATCACTTTCAGAATCTTCTAGCATCAAAATATTATATACCTTTTCCATTTCAATTACTCATTATTTTTTTGAAAAATGTATTTAAGTAGTCGGACATAATTATTTGGATGTTAAAACAGAGAGTATTTTTCGTGTGATTTGGCTCTGGAAACCGCAGATAGTCTGTATTCTCTAAGGTTTTTCAAAGTGAAATCAGACGGAAAATTATCCTGTTTAAACGTTGAAATAATTGTGTCCGACTACTTAAGTACTCGGACATAATTATTTGGTACTTTACAGTGAGGATGTTTTTCGTCTAATTGGGCTCTAAAAACCGCCAATACTCTACGGTATTTTCCCGATAGCTACCGGGATTAAAGTGAAATTAGACGGAAAATAGTCCTCGCGTGCCGTCAGGGTTTTAAACCTGAAATAAATATGTAAATCTACTTAATCATTATGACAAAATTTATTTAAAAATAAAAAACAGTTATGTAGGATTAGAACTTTA
>CALDUB010000313.1 GCA_937923465.1 uncultured Saprospiraceae bacterium | reverse complement strand
CTTATCCAACTGTATAAATCTTCTCGAGGATAATCTGCCCAACGTTCCTCTACTCCGCCAAGTGCGGGTCCTGTCATTCCGTCTTTCATATTTTTATTGTGACAAGATGCACAGTAATTTTTAAAAATCTTTTTACCCTCTTCATATAACTCCATTTGACTTTCCGCTATTTTAGGCGCATAGCTTACATATCCACACCCTACTTCTAAAGATGTCGTAGGATTTTCGATAAAAAAATTATGTCTCAAAATATCAGCAAATATCCACAAACAAAGCGCAAGTGCGTACCAGCATAATTGAACAAGACGATGTAGCAGCATAATGTGATTATTGGTTATTCTGTATAATAAAATAACACGCAACATTTAGAACAGTTGTTCTATTTTTTATTTATCCCATCTTATTTACGGTGTTAGTATCTTATATATTCTACCTTATTCAAAATAATTCCGCAGTAAATACCTCCTAATCAGATACTTACGCAACATATGTAGCTATTAATAAAAGTAACTGCAAACTAGATTTACATCCCTTTATTACACTCTGACATAATGTCATAAAAATCGTGCTGGCAAACATATTGATACCATTACAATAGGATTAGTTACCTTCGCGGAAATTATGCTAAAAAAGTTATTCAATAACATTAAGAATCAATCAAAAGTCAAGAAGAAAATGACTGAGAAGAACGATAATACTACGGAAGAGCAAGAAGTGCTCGACCAAACCCAATCTGATGCAGAAAACACTGATAATCAAGGTGATGCAGAAGAAATAGTAACAGACGAATTGACTGAATTAAAGCAGCAATTAGGGGAAACAAAGGACAAATACCTGCGCTTGTACGCAGAGTTTGACAACTACAAACGTCGCTCTATCAAAGAACGCTCTGATAATATGAAGCGTGCAGCACAAGACACAATGGCAGCTATTTTGCCAGTTTTGGACGATTTTGACAGGGCTAAGACGAATGCAGAAAAAAGTGAAGAAACTGCTGAAGTATTTAATCAGGGTGTAGGTTTGATTGTTCAAAAACTACACAACATACTGAAAGGCAAGGGCTTGGAGATAATGGAGACAACTGGTGAAGCCTTTGATGCAGACCAACACGAAGCTGTGGCAGAATTGCCAATGGGCGATGAAATGAAAGGAAAAATCATTGATACAGCTGAGAGAGGATACACTTTGAATGGCATTATTATTCGCCATGCGAAGGTTGTAGTTGGGAAGTAAGTAGAATTAATTACGATTTACGATTTACGATTTACGAACTGAATGTTTTTTATGTTGAGTTTGTAAATCGCAATTCATAGTTAAAAACCTATGGCAAAGAGAGATTATTACGCGGTACTTGGAGTAGAGAAGGGCGCAGACGCCACTACGATAAAGAAAGCTTACCGTAAGCTGGCTATTAAATTTCACCCGGATAAAAATCCAGATGATAAGACAGCAGAAGATAAGTTTAAAGAGGCAGCAGAAGCCTACGAAGTATTGTCTGACGAGCAAAAGAAAGCACGTTATGACCGCTATGGTCATGCAGGTATGGGACAAGGCGGTGGAGGATTCGGCGGCGGTGGTCGTGGCGGTATGACGATGGATGATATATTCTCCCAGTTTGGTGATGTATTTGGTGATAGAGGCGGTCCATTTGAGAGTTTCTTTGGTGGAGCAGGTGGCGGCCGTGGCGGCGGAGGTCGTGCGCGTTCACGTGGCGAGCGCGGTAGCAGTTTGCGTATCAAAGTCGAATTGACTTTAGAAGAAATCGCGGCTGGTGTTACTAAGAAAATAAAGGTAAAGAAATACAACAAGTGTGAAACTTGTACAGGTTCAGGCGCAAAAGATGCGAATTCGACTTCGACTTGTAGTACTTGTCGTGGGTCAGGTGCGGTACGTCAGGTACGCAGCACTTTCTTGGGTCAGATGCAGACGACAGTCGCTTGTCCTACTTGTAATGGTAGCGGTCAAGAAATCACTGCTAAGTGTGGCACTTGTAAAGGTGACGGACGTAACTACGGTGATGAGATGATTGAAATCGACATTCCAGCAGGTGTACAAGAAGGTATGCAGTTGAGTATGGCTGGTCGTGGAAATGCAGGAAAACAGGGTGGTCCAGCGGGCGACTTGTTGATTAATGTAGAAGAAACGCCGCATGAGTTCTTACAACGTGACGGACAGAATATTATCTATGATTTGTACTTGAATATTGCGGATGCAGCATTGGGAACAAATTTAGAAGTGCCGACAATTGACGGACGCGTGAAAATCAAAATTCCAGAAGGAACGCAAGCGGGTAAAATATTACGTCTCAAAGGCAAAGGTTTACCGTCTGTACAGGCTTATGGCAAGGGTGATGAGTTAATTCACGTTAACGTTTGGACGCCTAAAAATCTTAATTCTGAGGAAAGAAAAATTTTGGAGAAATTGCGCGATAGCGAAAACTTCAAACCGCAACCAGGAAAATCTGAGAAGAGTTTCTTTGAAAAAATGCGTGATATCTTTACCTAGGACTTAACCGTCTATTTCTAAAAAAAGCGAATCTCTGTTGAGGTTCGCTTTTTTTGTTGAGACTTTTATTTTAGAAATCAAGAAGATACTCGTCAAAATAGCCTGACACCTGACTCCTCGCTCCTGACACCTTTTCACATCTAATCATCCAACTCCTCCACGCCCTCATCCGCAAAACTAATCACCATTTTATGCTCATTTAAAAACTGACACCACGGACAGTTCTCTTCTCCACAGCCCTCTTCAAACTTATGATTGACAATATTATCATAAGTCGTTTTCATCATCTCTTTTACTAAATTCACCTCATCAGGTTCGTAAATAACCGTCTTCTTGACGTGCTCTCCCCTACTATCTGCTTCGAGATAACTAATCTCGCCACTCACGACTTTAACGGATGTATTCTTATAATTTTCATAAAGAATTTTATAAAAATTCAATTGTCGCCAATATGTGCCACCTAGAGGTTCTTTTGTTGTTGGTCTTTGTAGTTTTTTCGGATTTTGACTACCTGTTTTGTAGTCCGTAATTGTTGCCGTATCTGCATCAATGAAGTTTAATCTATCAATAACTCCTTTGATAGGTACACCTCCAACTTCTGTTGAAATACTCTTTTCTACCAATACCTTCTTTCCCCACGTTGGTAAATAATGATTGTAATAAGCCGCTAAATGTTCGCGTCCACGTTGCAAATTTTGCCGATAGCTTTTCGTTCGAAAATAACCGCGCAGGTTCGCCATTTCAAAATCGAAAATCGCAATAAACACAGGCAAAGTCGGAAATTTTAACTCTTCCTGCTGCATCATGCGCTCAAATATCCGCTGTAAAGCATTGTGCATTGCCGTTCCATAAGACGCCGCTTCACTTTGCACTATCGGCACCCGCAAGACGTTCTCGTAGTAAAAAGATACTGGACAGCGTAAATACTGATTCATCGCGCTCACACTCAATTGAAATCCTTCTAACAAGTGCTCTAAAACTGCCTTTGGTGGTAAGTCTAATTTCTCTTGCTCTTTTTCTAAAAGCAATAGCATTTGCGCCTCTTCAAAGTAAGTCGCATCTGCGTCTTTCTTTGTTACTTTCAGATTTTCTTTCTGCAATATTTCATCTACAAAAATAGCTCGAGAGCGTTCTTTCCCTTTTTTATTTTTTGCAGAATAACTGATTTGTAGACTTTCTTTTGCGCGTGTGATTGCCACATAAAAAAGTCGCCTTTTCGCTTCTTCAACATCAGTCTCACCAGAGAGTGTAACTGTATCAGGAAAGGTAAATCTATAATTATTACCGCGTTTACTCCCTTCCCAAGCATCCTTGCTCCCGTCTAAAATAAAGACTCGTTGAAATTCCAAACCTTTCGAACCATGCGCCGTCAAAAGGTTAATTCCTGTTACATTACTATTCGATTTTTGAACTTGGAGTGAGATGCGGTTTTTATCTAATTTTTTCAAAACCTCCAGTAATCGTTCCGCAGTTGTGCGTGGTTCTCTTTCCGTTTCTTCTCGAACGAAACTGATAAAAGTATGCACAACCTGTAACAGCCAAGTCTTGTCTGGGGCATCCAAAATATAACGCAAAAGCCCCGTGCGATTGAGTAATCTCTCGATTAATTGCGAGACGGGGAAGTTGGCCAAATCAGAAAGTAATTGACCAAAAAGACTAGCTAAGGCATGTAGCTTTTCTGGTTCCTCTAGAGCTATATTATCAAGTGCTTTTTTATTAGAAATTAAGTCACGCCACATTTGTCGCGTCTCATATCTTTGCTTGGCTTGGTACAAAGATAACTTCGCCAAATCTCCCAGATTCATCTGCAAGAAATCAAAATACAAAATCTTAAAGAGCAAGTCTTCCCCACTATAAGGCAAGGTATATTCTGCCTGTAAATATTCCATTAACATCAACAAACGACGGATAATCGGCTGGTCTAAAATGTTGACCTTCCGCTTCGTTTGATAAGGAATATCTTTCTTTTCAAAAAGGCTAATTAAATTTTCTGCCTGTCGGTGTTTGGCATAGATAATCGCAATTTCATCTAAAGGAAAACCTTCCTTACTCCAAGCTTCAATTTGTGCTACAATATCCGCTTCCTCTTGCAAACTATTTGGATATTCAACTATCTGAGGTAAGATTTCTAGCTCTGCAAAATCTGTATTCTTTGCACTTAGTATTTTGTCAACACCTAATGATTTCAAGGCGTCTGTATTGACAATTCTTTTTTGGTTACGACCAATTAATTCTCTT
>CALDUB010000312.1 GCA_937923465.1 uncultured Saprospiraceae bacterium | reverse complement strand
AGCCTTCAGCTTGGTACGTGAGTGCCAAGATTATTAAATTTGATTGTTCTTTGATTACAAAACTACAATCTTTTCTCGTAAAATCTGCCCGTTTACTTTCACCTCTAAAAAGTAAATGCCCGCCGCTAATTGAGATACGTTAGCTGTTCCATTTGCCAAAAATTGAACAGTCGTTTGGCGACCTACTTTGTCAAATAGAAGCAATGAGGTAGGCCCAGAGTTATCGGTCATACGCACGGTCAATTGATGACGAGTAGGATTGGGGAAGACTTGAATAAGCTCTGATAAGTCAGTAAATTCAACAGTTTTCACTGGTGAATAACTAGATTTTCCATCCAAATCAATTTGCTTTAAACGATAAGTATTGATACCATTATAAGGATTTATATCTGTAAAATCATAAGCAGTCGTTCTCTCTGTATCTCCTTTCCCTGCGACAAAACCAATGCTCTCCCAATTCATGTATTGACCTGTGAAAGAATTGCGTTTACTGCGTTGAACCTCAAAGCCTGAATTATTTCTTTCATTCGCGACCTTCCAATCTAACTGAACATTTTTGCCCGATTTGCGCGCATCAAAATTCAACCAAGAAACAGGCAAAACCGCTACTGTCCGATATTCATCCGTAATCAAACCTATCTGTGCAACATCAATTGTTCCTATGCAAGACTCGCCAGCGTAACCCGTTGCAGCAGCGATTTCAATTAAGTCTGCATCTGTTAAAGTAGCATCTGTATCTGAGTAATTTGTCCCCAAAGTAACGCCCCAGTCTGTTGCTTGAGTCGCAGTAATATCGACAACGGTTCCTGTATTTATGGCAACATTACAGTCGATTTCACAGCCCTCAGGCAATTCTTGTGGATAGCTTTCATCCAAAATAGTCGTAATCGTCGGATACTGCGTACTCCAAGGCGCTGATTGATAAGGAACCGAGAGTACCCGATTGACCATACCCGAATTATCTAAATTATACCCCCGCGAAACACCGCGATTGTCAACATGAACTGTTTTTTCACAATCAATTGCCAAGTTGTTTGTCGCAATAATATCATGTCCCCCTCCAATAAAAATACCGACATCAATATGTTGAAAAATGTTGTTGTAAATCGTCTCACCGCTATCGCCATCATCAAGATAAACACCGTGTGCTTGTTCGGCATCATGGACATAATTGTATCGGAAAACATTACCGTAACTCGACCAATCATTCCAAGAATAAAACGCCGCCATGTCATTAGAAACACGGCAAATATCATAAACTTCGTTGTATTCGAAAATGTTATTATTTCCACAAAATTCTACACCAACGTGTGGTGTTCCATGAATTTTATTGTGTGCCACGTACATGCCAACATTGTTATCTTCATGCTTTCCAGGTATCTCAATTGCGCCTTCATAAATTGGTGTCACCTCTCCAAATTCATAGATATGATTGTTCACCGCCGTGTGTCCAGCCTCCGTCAAAGTAGAACGGTCTCCCCCACTCAAACTAATGCCGCCCGCACCCAAATGATGAATATCATTACTCACAATATCATGACTCGAACCATCCTGAACAACAACAGCATCTTGAATACAATGTGTGATATCACAACCCGCTACTTTGTTATCATATCCGTTTACAATCTTAATCGCATTGCCTAATGAATAGTCGAACTTGATGTCGATAATATCCACATAATCAACACTTTGCAATTCAAAAATTGCTTCTTCCTTATCTAAAATTTTTAATTCTGATGTACCACTTGGCACCCAAATATATAGAATATCTGTATTGAAATTAACCGACCATTCGCCTGGCAAATCAATTTCTTCTAATAAGTTTATGGCAATATAAGGCTCTACTCCACTTCCTTCTGGGCGTTGATATTTACTTCCAATGCCCAGCGGCACAGAGGCTGCTTGTGTAATTGTTTTATTCGCCACATCAATAGAAGTCGTTTTTACAGCATCATATTGCCAAGCCACTCGCCAATATCCTTGCAACCACAATCCATCATTGACAGCGTCTAACCAATCTGCTGTCCGATTATTTCTGTACTCAAAAATACCAGGTTCATTTTGCAAAACACGTTTCATCATCATCGTAGAATCATTCGGATAACGTGACAATTGCATCGCGTCATCATCCGCGTAGATGCGAAACAAACTCTGATTTGCAGCAGGAAAATAATCTGGCCAAGTATCCATATTTTGCACACCCAAAGCAGCCAAATCTAATGCTTTGACTTGTCCCGTTGCAGCCGAATTCACTCTTGCTAAAATAGCAGGGTCTGTTATCGACTCTAAGTCAGAAACAGGAATACGCTTGGTCAAGTGTAGCTTGGCAGCATGTTTATTTACGGCACGATAAGTTGTCCGATTACTTGCCGTTCCGCTATCTAGAGATGTTAAATCAAAAGTACTGTCAAGGTAATAATCACCATCCATGAGCCAAACGGTCACTGCATCCGAGGGACTTGTCGCACGAATTTGGTCGCGGGCTTTTTCTAAAGTAGCATAAGGAGAAGATTGACTAGTACCAGAATTGGAATCGTCTCCCGTTGGAGAAACGTAGTAATTCGTTTGGGCAGAGACTGAAAAAGCGATAAGTACAAATAGTAAAACGGCAGAAACCGTTACAAATTTTTGCATCAAAATTATGTTTAACTGTTTAGTAATAGTGTGATGTGTCGGTGACTTCTAACGAAACTGTCTGAGGGACGGGCGGATTGATTATAAACAAGTCTATTCAGTCGTAATATTATCTATATCTAGAGAAGGAATTCTAAAATACAAATGTAAGTAACATCTAAATGATTTGGTGAATGAAGGGCAAAAAATATACCATCTAGCAAAAAAATAAATACTTTTTCTTCGTCCGTGCAGCATTATTATATCTGGTCCCCTTTAGTCTTTGGAAACACGAAAATAGTTTTTAAAAAAGCTTTTCCGTATTTAAAAAATCATCTTTTCTTCTTAAAAAAATTATATGAATTTCAATTCAAAGCATTTCGCTCTTTTAGGATTTCTTTTTTTACTTATTTTCTCTGCATGTCGCAAAGACGACCCGATTGTTGACCCGCCAGTAGTTGAGCCACCTGTAGTTACAGAATGGGAACCACGTGTCGAAAATGTAACGGCAAGCTTACAAGGTTTGGTTATCGACCAAGATAATGAAGTTATTATTGATGCCACGGTTAGTTTAAATGGCAATACAACAACGACAAACGACTACGGACATTTCTTTTTTACGAATGTAGAAATGAACTCAAAAGGTGCATATGTTACGATTGAAAAAGAAGGTTTTTTTAAAGGTAGTCGTCGTTTCTTTCCTCAGGCAGATTCAAAAAATCGCGTGAAGGTAGAAATGTTACCACAAGTTTTTTCGACAGAATTTGACGCTGCAACAGGTGGCTCTCACACTTTTGATGTTTCTGGTGTAGAGCTTACTTTCCCTGCTAATGCTATCAAGAATGATGCAACAGGCGCGGCTTATGAAGGCGCAGTTTTCGTGGCAGCACAATATTTAAATCCAAACGAAACGAATATATTCGACCAGATGCCAGGTAATCTACAGGGTATCAATGCATCAAGTGAAGAAGGTGCTTTGAAAACTTTAGGGATGATGGCTGTTGAGTTGCAAGGTGCAGCTGGCGAAAAATTGAATATCGCAGAAGGTCAAACAGCAACAGTTTCTGTTCCTGCGCCGACTGGTGTTGATAATTTACCTACAGAGGTGCCATTATGGTCTTTTAATGAGGAAATTGGTCTGTGGGTAGAAGAAGGTGTTGCGACTTTAGAAAATGGTGTTTACACAGGTGAAGTATCTCACTTTTCTTTTTGGAATTGGGATGTTTACGCGCCTTCAGCAGATTTTTTCATGGTGTTGACCGATGCAGCTGGCAATCCAATTCAAAACATGCAAGTGCAAATTATCTCTAGCTCAATGGGTGCTGGATATGGTTACACGGACCAAACTGGTTTAGTAGGTGGAATGGTACCTGCTGATGAAGTTTTAACAGTTGAATTGTATAGCCCATGTTACTCCGTGCTTTATACTCAAGAGGTTGGTCCTTTTGCAGAAGGGACAGAGAATGTGATGGTTGATGTTCCAGAAATTAATTCAACTTCTGTCTCAGGTACTGTAACGGATTGTGACGGAGTAGCTGTTGTGACTAGCCTAGTTGTTATTGACTATGACGGCGGTCCAACTCAATATGTCTACACTGATGTAGACGGTACTTTCAATAGCTATGTTAGCTTTTGTGAGTCTCCTACCTCTGCGACTTTGACAGCTGTTGATTTGGGCAACTTGGTACAGAGCGAACCAATTGCATTGACTATTAATGCTGACAATGATTTGGGTGCTGTTGCAGCATGTGATATCGTTGTAGAAGAAAACATTTTGACATTGACTATTGGTGGTATAACTCAGGTTTACTTGGTTAATAGTGATGTGAATGAATTTGGAGTAAATATTAGCGCACAGGCAGATAGCGTAGGTATCTACATTGGTTTCCAAGGAGCTGACGTTGGTGATTACGGTGGTCAACTTAATTATATTGAAGTCATTGAAGACCAAAATGTTGGTTGGTCTTATGGTGGTGGCAATCAAGGTGGCTTTGAAAACTTCAATGTTTCTGTCTTTACTGATGAAAATATCTCTGGTACTTTTAGTGGTGAAGTCGTGAACTTCCAAACGGGCAATACGGCTTTTGTGGAAGGTAGTTTCAGTATTAATCCTGAGTAAATCTAGGTTTTTTATTGATTGAAAAAAGTGAGCATCGCCTTGGGGTGATTCTCACTTTTTTTGTGTTATAACATTATATTTTCTAGCGACTTTTAATTTTAAATATTTCTTGCCATTTTTTTCTCCTCAAAATTAAAACTCCTTAAAATTCACAAATCAAATATTTAATTCTTTTTATATGAAAAATAAATATTTTCCTCTTTTGGTTCTATAATTTTAAAATATTATTATTTTTAACTTTATTGTTATCTCAAAATGAAATTAGACCTCTTTTTTCATTTAATAACATGTTACTATTTGGCCTTTTACTAAGTCAAAAATAACAAACATACACTTTCAGTCACTGTTAGACTTGTTTACAAATAATAAACACGCATATGAAAATATCTTTATTCCGCTCCCGAGCAAAGCGTCGGAACACGGTATGCACTGATTTTTTAAAGAAACCTAACGAAAAAATATAAATTTCATATACGTATTCCTTATTTACAAACAAGTCTATTCTATAAAAATAATTCTAAACTACTATCGATGAACAAAACGACACTCTACGTATTGATTGCCCTCTTGATTGGATGGATCATCTTAGGTTCTTATTTATGTAAAAAATACCTTTGTGGAACCTCAACAAAAATTACGGAACAAGTCGAACAAATTGAACAGACTAAACCAATTGAAAGTTCTCACCTTTTGTCACTCGCTGACGGCGAAAAATTCCAAGCTAAGGCTAACGAACATTTTGATTTTCTTCATTCTAGTTACAATTACTTACCACTCGGAGTAGGTTTGACTGGATTTTTAGATAAAACATCAAGCTACCTAAATGCTAATACAGACCGTGCGATTAATGTAACGGGACTTTACGGAAGCGGTGAAAATAACAACAGTATTTTACCAACTATTGGACTCGCAAGAGCAAACCAGCTTAAGCAACTTTTGGTAGAACGTGGTGTGGACTCAAAAAGAATTTTGACTGGAGACCTTTTGACTGAGACCAATCTTATAGAAGGTGATACTCTATTCAAAGGTATCAATTTTGCTTTCACCAATCATGAAGTATCTGAAGAAGTTAGAATTCCTCGTATTAAAAGCGAGATAGTCGGAAAACCTCTCGCCATATATTTTCCTACAGGTCAAAATCAGGTCAACCTAGATGCGCAACAGCGTGAGCTATTTTCTGACATTATTTATTATTTGGACAATGTTCCTGAAAGTCGTCTATCCGTAACGGGTTACACTGACGATACAGGTAATATTGAAGGGAATACTCGTTTATCTCGAAAAAGAGCTGAATTTGTACGTGATTACCTTTTTGCTAATGGCATCAATCTATCAAGAATGAGTTCAATAGGCAAAGGACCTGAAAATCCTGTTGCGACGAATGATACTCGTGAAGGTAGAGCATTAAATCGTCGCGTAGAGGTTGTTTTGAATTAAACATCCTTACTCCCATTTAACAAAATTCAAATGTTTTTTTTCGCATCCTCTTTTTAAGGATACCTACTCGAAAAAATCAAGCATAGTTAGGGCTATGCATATCTGTTAAATGGTGCTTTACTCTTGAAAAATTGTATTTTTCAAGTCTATAGAAGTTGTAAAGCTTCATTCAAATTAAATTAAAAAACTAAAAATAATAAACTAATATGTGCTTTTGGCTACCGTTTTTCTTTCTATTGGGTGCTTCTCTTTTGGGCATCTGGATTGGTTGGCTTCTTCGAAGAAATAGAATTTCTATTCTTGAAGGAGAACTAGCTACCAGTCATACAAAATATGGTTCTCTTCAATCTTCTTATGATGAGTCCCTTGCAAATTACAAATCATTAGACGGGCGATATTCTACGCTCAATTCAACCAACCTTAGCTTAAAGTCTGATATCGAAAATTGGAACTCGAAATATAGTCAGCGTGATGCTGATTATCTCGCCATGAAAGCAAATTACACTACTTTAAATAGTGATTACGCATCTTATAAGACTGAAGCAACTGCTGATTACCAGCAAAAATCAGCAGATTTTGATGATCTTGTTGAACGTTACAAAACGCTTGAAGCTCAATATTCTAAATTACAAAATACGAATAAAACACTTCAAACTGATTTCAATAATTTCAAATCAAGCAGCGAGAAAGAAATCAGAACTCTTAACAAGAACTGGGAAGCTTCGAAAACGGAACTCACTAGTTGGTCATCTAAATATAATACCCTCGAAGGTCAGTATAACGATGCGACTACTCAAATTAGTAATTGGGAACTCAACTTCAATAACCTACAAGGTGAATACTCTAATTACCAAACACAGAGTGCGGAAGAGAAACAAGTACTAACAACTGAGTGGAGTTCTAAATACAGTACGCTCGAAGGGCAATACGGCGAAGCAAATACTCAAATCAATAACTGGGAACTTAACTTCAACAACTTACAGAGCGAGTACGATAAGTACAAAGTACAAAGTGCAGAGGAGAAAGATGGTTTGACTTTAGAATGGTCAAATAAGTACAACAGTTTGAATTCTGATTTTGAGACTTACAAAGAATTAGCAGAAGAAGAAAAACAAAGCTTATCGACTGAGTGGAGTTCTAAATATAGCACGCTCGAAGGGCAGTACAATGATGCAACCACTCAAATTAATAATTGGGAGGTCAACTTCAATAATCTACAAACTGATTATACCAATTATCAAGCTCAGGGGTCAAAAGATAAGGAAGGATTGGTGATTGATTGGACTAATAAGTACAACGGTTTATTATCTGATTTTGATGCTTATAAAGCTTCTGCTGATAAAGACAATCAAGCTTTAGCTTCTAAATATAGCAAGCTCGAAAGTCAATACAACGAAGCAACTACTCAAATTAACAATTGGGAAATTAACTTCAACAATCTACAAGCGGAGTACTCTAACTATCAAACTCAAGGCTCTGAAGAAAAAGAAGGTTTGGCTTTAGAATGGACGAATAAGTACAACAGCTTACAATCTGACTTTGAGGCTTATAAAGAGTTGGCAGAAGAAGAAAACAAAGCTACTGTTAATGACTGGAATGCTAAATACAGCAAGCTCGAAAATCAGTACAACGAAGCAACTACTCAAATCAACAATTGGGAAATTAACTTCAACAATCTTAAAGCGGAATACGCTGACTATCAAGCGCAAGGCTCTAGTGAGAAAGAAGGTTTGGCTTTAGAATGGACGAATAAGTACAACAGCTTACAATCTGACTTTGAGGCTTATAAAGCTTCTGCTGATAAAGACAACCAAGCGTTAATCGCCGATTGGAATGCTAAACTAAGCACACTCGAAAATCAGTACAACGAAGCGACGACTCAAATTAAGAATTGGGAAATTAACTTCAATAATCTACAGGCAGAATACGATAAGAAACCGAAAGAAGTAGAGGTAATCAAGGAAGTAGAAATTATTAAGGAGGTTCCAGTTGAAATCATCAGAGAAGTTGAAGTTGTTAGAAAACTCGACATGGCTTCCTTAAAAGCTATGATGATGAAAATGAAAACCCGCGAGTCTTCTCGACAAGTCATTGGAGAAACGAGAACGGAGCAAGAGGCTCAAATTACTTCAAGAAGAGAAGTAACAGAAGGCACTCGCACTAAAGTTTCAGCGGGAAGTAGAGATAAATTAACAAAAATCGAAGGTATCGGACCTAAAATTGAGGGTTTACTCAATGATGCTGGTATCTACACATTTGCTCAACTTGCAGAGACGAAAGTAGATTCAATTAAAGGAATTTTGGAAAATGCTGGAAAACGATATGCTATTCATAATCCGGGCACATGGTCACGTCAAGCACGTATGGCTGCTGACGGCGAGTGGGAAAAATTAGGCGTTTGGCAAGACGAATTAGACGGTGGAGTTGAAGTTTCAGGTTCCAAGTCTTCTGCATCTAAGTCAAAGAAAGATGATTTGACAAAAATCGAAGGTATCGGACCTAAGATTGCTGGTCTCTTAAATGACGCAGGCATTCATACTTTTGCGAAGCTAGCAGAAACGGAAGTTGATTTTATTCAAGCTGTCCTAGACAAAGCAGGAAGAAGATATGCTATCCACAATCCAGGCTCTTGGCCTCGTCAATCTCGCCTTGCGGCAGATGGAAAATGGGAAGCATTAGATAAGTTGCAGGAGGAGTTAGACGGTGGGAAATAGGTAGAAAAAGAAGTCTCAAATGTCGAGACATTATCGTCTCGGCATTTGATTTTTCACTTTTACCTTTTTTTTAAAATTCAAAATCAAAAAATGATAGCAAAAGAAAAACTAATAGCCCAAGTCAGTAAAAAGGCGGGTATTTCTATAGAAAAGGCAACAGCAGCATACGAAACTATTCTTAAAGAAAATCCTTCATGGAGGAAACAAGCTCTTAAAACAGTTACTGCAAATATTGAAAAAGCAGTTGCTGTAGCAGGCAAAACGAACGTTAAGTCTGTGGAACTTGTGAAAGAAAAAGCTGTTAAGACAGGTGCAACAAAAGAAAAGATAAAAGCGGTTAATGTCAAGCAGGACAAAGTCATAAAAGTCAAATCAAAACCGAAATTAGAAAAGGTTAAATTGACTAAAGAAAAGATTGTACAGAATACAAATACAATCGAAAAGGCAAAAGCAGTAGAAGTCATTAAAGAAGTTGCTGTACCGACTACCAATACTGTCGAAGTCGTCAAGATTGTCGAAATTACGAAGGAAGTTCCTATCGAAGTCATCAAAGAAGTCGAGGTAATCAAAGAGGTCGAAGTCGTCAAAGAAGTCCTTGTTGAAGTCATCAAGGAAGTAGAAGTGGTGAAAGAAATTGAAGTGGTAAAGGAAGTTCTGGTGACAGTAGAAAAAGAGGTTATCCAAACAGTAGAAGTTATCAAAGAGGTGCCTGTCGAAGTCATTAAAGAAGTGGAGGTCATCAAAGAAGTGGAAGTCATTAAGGAAGTCCCCGTTGAAATCATCAAAGAGGTTATTAAAGAAGTTCAGGTTGAAAAACAAGTGCCAATTGAAGTCATCAAAGAGGTGACAATGATTAAGGAGGTGACTATCTTAGATGAGAAGAATACTCTGAAATGGAAAGGAAAATACGAAGAACAAGCAGAAGCTTTGAAAGCGCAAAAAGGTGAGTTTTCGGGTTTGCAGAAAGAATACTCTGGTTTGCAAAAGCAATACGCGAAACTGGAAGCATCCAATGCTAAACTTGCCGCTCAGCTAGAAATCAAACCAAAAGAAATCATTAAAGAAGTGATTAAAGAGGTGGAGGTAATCAAAGAAATCGAAGTCATCAAAGAGGTTATCGTTGAAGTCATCAAGGAAGTAGAAGTGGTGAGAGAATTTGATTTTGATGAATTCGAAGCAATGATAAACGAAGTAGAAACGGTCGAAGAGTCTAGAAGTGTTGTCGGCGAAACTCGAACGGAACACGAAGCAACTGTCGTTGACAGACGCGAAGTAACAGACGAAAACCGAACTGCAGTTTCTGAGTCAAGTTCTTACGGGTCTGAATTGAAATCTACATCTGGCTCTACATCGTCAAGTTCAAGTTCTAAGAAGTCTTCGAAAAAATCGGACAAGGACAATTTGACGAAGATAGAAGGTATCGGACCTAAAATCGCTGGAATTTTAAATTCTAATGGCGTTCATACTTTTAGAAAGCTCTCTGAAACCAAAGCAGAACTTATTAGCGAATGGTTGACGGAAGCTGGTCCTAGATTTAGAATGCACAATCCCGGTTCATGGCCAAAACAATCTCTATTGGCAGCAGATGGAGAATGGGATGCCTTGAAGAAATTACAAGATGAGTTGGACGGAGGAAGATAATCTAACTCTCTTCTATCAGAATGAAAGCCTGTATCCGTTTGGATACAGGCTTTTTTTTGTTTTAGAGTTTAAGAAAATGTATTTATGCTCTCTAACGTTCTTTTTTGTTATTTTATAGATATGCAAAATAAACTTCACATAATCCTGTTCATATCTTAATTAATTCTTCAACTAAAACGATAAAATGAACTTCAACTTAAAACACTTTAGCCTCTTAGGGCTTTTTTTTCTACTTATCATTTCTGCATGTAACAAAGACCCTATTGTTGACTCACCAGTAATCGACCCTCCTCTTATAACAGAATGGGAACCGCGTATTGAGACCGTAACTGCAAGTCTTCAAGGTCTAGTCGTTGATAAAAATAATGAAGTCATAATCGATGCAACGGTTAAAATGAATGGCATATCAACCACAACGAATGATTACGGACACTTCTTTTTCACTAATCTACAAATGAACTCAAAGGGTGCCTATCTAACTGTCGAAAAAGAAGGTTACTTCAAAGGTAGCCGTCGTTTTTTCCCTCAAACTGCTTCAAAAAATCGTGTTAAAGTAGAAATGTTAGCACAAGAATTCAGTACAGAATTTGATGCAGCTTCGGGTGGTTCTTACGCCTTTGTCAATTCAGATGTACAACTTGTGTTCCCTGCAAATGCTATCAAGAATGAAGCAACTGGTGCAGCTTACGAAGGTACAGTTTTCGTAGCAGCTCAATATTTAGACCCAAATGCAACAAGTACTTTTGACCAAATGCCAGGTAACCTACAAGGTATTAACGCGTCAAATGAAGAAGGTGTATTGAAAACTTTGGGTATGATGGCAGTTGAATTGCAAGGTGCTGCGGGTGAAAAATTAAACATTGCAGAAGGTCAAACAGCGACAGTTTCTATCCCTGTACCTACTGGGCTTGACAATCCGCCAGCAGAAGTACCATTATGGTCTTTTGATGAGGAAATTGGTCTTTGGGTAGAAGAAAGTATTGCGATTTTAGAAAATGGTATTTACACAGGTGAAGTGTCTCATTTTTCTTTTTGGAATTGGGATGTTTATGCGCCTTCGGCAGACTTTTTCGCAATACTTACAGATAGAAATGGGAATCCTCTAGAAAATATACAAATGAAAATAATTTCTAGCTCTATGGGAGCTGGTACTGGTTTTACCGACGCAGCAGGTTTGGTCGGAGGAATGGTTCCAGCAGATGAAATATTAACGATTGAACTCTATAACTCATGCAATTCCCTACTCTATTCTAAAGAGCTTGGTCCTTTTGCAGAAGGTACAGAAACAACTGAAAACATTACACTTGATGCTCTAACAATCAATCCCATCACTATTACAGGTACAGTAACGGATTGTGACGGCACGATTGTGACGAATAGTTTCGTCGTTATCGACTATGACAGTGGTCCAGTACAGCATATTTATACAGATGAACAAGGGGCATTCAACAGTACGGTTCTTTTCTGTGGAGATGTAACCGAAGCAAGTCTGACCGCAGTTGATTTATCTAACTTGGTGCAAAGTACTCCTGTGCCCTTGTCTATTGATACGGATAATGATGTCGGTTCTATTTCAGCCTGTGATATTGTTATCGAGGAAGATTTTTTCACCCTCACTATTGATGGTCTCACGAAGACATATATTGCGTCTACTGAGTATTTTTCAGGAGGCTTTAGGGTATATCAAATTAATGGTAATATTACTATTGTCATTCAATTTTATGGCACAGAAGCAGGTAACTATGATGGTGAATTGAACTCTTTAGAAGCCTTGAGTGACCCAGATTTTGGTTGGTCTTTTTTCACTACTAGCGGATTGGAAAATTTTGATGTTTCAGTCTTTAATAGTGATAATGTCTCTGGTACTTTTAGCGGTGAGATAATAGGAGGAGGAACTACTACTATCGTAGAGGGTAGTTTTAGTGTTAATCCGAATTAAAATTAGGGTTTTATTGAATGAAAAAAGTGAGAATCGCCTTGGGGTGATTCTCACTTTTTTTGCTTTAGTTAGTTTAATGCTGTACCACCACTTTCTCAGACTGCATCACATTATTTTCTGTCTTAACTTCAAGAAAATATATTCCGTTAGACAAAGGAGATGCGGGTATTTGATAAAGTTCGTCTTGTGCAATTAAACTCTCAGTGTGCATAACTTGTCCATTGGCATTGTATAAACTTATTTGCATTTTGTTTCCAATTAGATTGGAGGATAGACTTAATGACAGATTATCATTTACAGGATTTTGAATGAGAGTATATAATTCTTCTGGTTTTGTTGTCTCTGACTCTGTACTAGTCACCTCACAACCTGGCTCGATGCAGCCAAAGGCATCAGTACGTATTAGCCAGTGATTTACACCATTACTTAAAGAAGTACCACGGTCACCAACAAGAGTAAGATTACCTTCATTATCTTGAAATAAGTTATTTAAAGTTCCCCTAACACCATTTGTTCC
>CALDUB010000311.1 GCA_937923465.1 uncultured Saprospiraceae bacterium | reverse complement strand
GTCTAAACCCGTCTCGTTGAAATAGTGCTGGAAAGTATTGACTTCTGGTAGTTCTGGCATTTTTAAATGTCTATTGTTGAATGTCTATTGTATAATTTCGTCTCAGGAAATGTTATAATTTTATAGCAAAGTGCGTTCCCTGTGGCGTTTCTACTTCAACATCCATTTTGTGCAGTTTGTTGTCATCGTCTATTCTGTAAGATTGAATGCGACCTCTTTCACTTTCTTGATATTGAGAATAGGAGAGGAGTATTTTCTTACCACTTTTGTCGAATTTGATGCTCTGGATATTAGTCCCCGCTATTTTGGATTTTTCTGCTTTTGTTAAAGTCCCATTTTCATTCAAATCAAATAAGCTAATGGAAAAATGGGAAGTAGAATCATTAAGAATAGTCGCGAAAAATTCAGGGTCTTCCTGATTTAAAACCACGATTTTTTTACCATCTGGAAAAATATCAAAATATCTTGGATTACGTCCTGTTTGTTGACGACTTGCGATACTATGGTTGCCGTTTTCATCAAATTTGATGCTGATTAGCTCATTTTTTGCCTCTGTATTATCTCGATTTATCGCTAAACAATACCTGCCGTCGGGAGTGAATTCAGTATTAGTTGGCAATCGTCCTATCTCGACGGGCGCACCTAATAAGGCGAGTTTGGTTCCATAGGTCGTCTCTATAAATTTATAAAAAGCGACAGTCTTATCTTCTTTCAAAGTCACTGCAAAGTATTTCCCAGACGGATGCCAACTGATGTCCGTGGCGCGAATGTTTCCTTTTTTTGAATAAACAGCATGTGGATGGCGAAAAACATATTTAAAACGATTGTCTTCTAAGAGAATGCGAATGATTTCACTATGTTTTTCATAGACGGTCACAGCCAAAGACTTGCCGTCTGGACTTAAAACTACTGCCGAAGGAGATTTTCCAACATTAATGGTATCAATAATTTTTAAGTCCGTAATATCTGATATATCAACAGCTAATAGGGTATTTCCAATAGGCAATTTCCAATCTAACTCTGTAGAATAGCGCATGGAGTCAGGGAATTCTCCGCGAGATTGCAAAATATAAGCTGTAGTTTTATCGGCAGAAATAGCAACTGACTTTGCATTGCTAATCATTGAATTGGAGAGAACAATGCTATTTTTAATGACCGTACCGCTGCTATCGATTTGAATAATGGTAAGAGAATCACTTTGAGTTCTATATTGACTTAGTTCTTTTTGTAGTCCTGCGGCAAGTGCTGTATCTGCATCCGATAAGACGAGATATTTTGCTATTTCTTGACTGAATACATTTACCGAAAAGAAACAAAAGATTGAAAATAGAAGCGTAAATCTCAATAGTATATTTTTAATTGAAAATAGATTTTGTGCACGAAAGATAAACGACTTGTAGAAATTAAGGTTTATGACAAGCGGCATTTAACGAAAGATTAAAAAGAAAAAGCCGAAATCAAATGAATGACTTCGGCTTTCAATTAGTTGATTATCAGTAATTTAAATTTACTGTTTCACCACTTTGAATGTTTTCTGAGCATTCTCAGCCGTCATTCTGATATAGTAAAGACCTTGTGCTAAATCTGCCGTTTTGATTTCTTCACGCAAATAACCAGAAACTGCTTCTAGTTTATTTCCTTTTAAAACCTGTGCCCCAAGAGCATTAATGACTTCATATTCAACTGTCGTGCTTTCGGTTGGGAAGTATTCTAAGAATACATTTCCTGTCGTCAGACTTGGGCTAACTTTCGCTTGTAGGTCATTATTTGTATTGAGGTTGCTACTTACTACAACTGCTCCAAAATCATCTTTTTCTAACTCTACGTAGACAATAGAAACGGTCTCGACAGGGTCCATATCTCCCGTTTGAGCAAGCCCAGCACGGAAATCTTGGTCATAAACCAAGTGAATGGTTTCACCGATATTAGCTGGGATTTGAGGATAGACACCTTCTACTTGAGCAAGAAAATCTTCTTCAAAAGTTTCTCCATTAATAACAGGATAGGGTTCTGTCCAAGTTGCACCACCGTCTGTTGATTTTATGATATAGACATGGCGGAAATTTTGCTCATCATTTGCATCAATATATAATTCATGGAGAGCTGAATAAGTGACGTAGATATTATTATCAGCGTCTACGCCCATACTTTGCATACCTGTAAGAGAACGGAAAAATGCAGCAATATCCGTAACATTGATACTATCATCCATGTCAAAATCTTCGACAAGAGCAATATTTGTCATGTTTTCTGCACCAAATGCTTCATTCCAATAGAAGAGTCCTTCTGTTCCCGGGAAGTAAAATCTATTTCCTGAAGCGTCAGCAGTATAATACATTCTACCTACAGTTACATGGACATTATCATCATTATCTATGACTATTGAAGCATGACCATCTGTAGATAAAATAGCCAAACTGTCTCCAATCCATAATGGGTCATCAACATCTAGACCTGTTTCTTCAAATGTATAAACATAAGAATCATCATATCTATCTATGGCAAAATCAAGCAAAGTCGTATTTTCCCAGTTGTCTCCACCGTCCGTTGATTTTAAGACAACAGCGTCGCCCCAACCTGGAAAAAATCCAATAGCAACTGTATTTCCTTTTGCTTCAATCGTATATTCTTCTGCACCCATAGATAGGTAATTTGAAGTATCTATACCTGGCAAAATCATATCTTGAATCTCCCACGTTATTCCTTTATCAGAAGAGCGAAAATAAAGAGGATGTTGAACCATTCCTTCGTAAGGAATAGGCTCATTACTTGCGTCTAAGCCATAAGTAACGCCAATCGCATGGATAACTTCTTCATTATCACCACCGATAGCAATTTTCCCCCAAACCATACCTAAGTCAGCAGGTGTGTTGTCTGGAATACTACCAACAGTCCAAGTGTTTTCACCTGCAAGTTTAGAATGAAAACCTAAGCGCCATTGACCGTCATTTATGTGAGAAGATACATATTGGTCACCCTCGCTACTAACGGCAAGAGTTGGATAACCACCTCTTAATGCTCCTTCTACGCGTTCAGGTTCACCCCATTCTGTTCCGTCTGACATGTTAACGCCTGTTCCTCTATCTGTAAAACTGCTTTCTTCCGCTGAATAGTGCCAACCAGCATAAATATTACCATTTGCATCTTCGTAGACGCGGTGTCCAGGAGAGGCTGCGGACTCTAAATCGAAGGTAGTCGTTCCGATTTCAACTTGAGTGGCACGTTCTTGTGCTATAGTTGCGCTATTTGATGATGGTGATGTTGAAACAATACCAGGCACAGGTTGCGCGGGCATTGGTGCAGCTTGGCTTCTACTCGTTGTTTGCTGTGCGCATAAAAACGCTGGCAAACTAAAAAGAAATAAAAAAAGGAAGTGTACTCGTCTTTTCATGTGGCAATATTTGGTGTGATAAATTATATTCTCGTCAAATATAGTTAAAATCAAATAAGATATGTAGAAATTCTAAGAAACACTTGTTACTGAGTAACGACAAAACAATAAGTCCGTCATCTGGACAGGTCAAACTTCCCTTCCCGATTGCTTCGGGACAAGCTATTTTTCACTTCAAATCGCTCAAAGTATTAATAATTATCGCGCTTTGAAGCCAAAACTGAGAAAAATTATACACTGCCCAACTTGACGGAGTTATTATTTCGTCGTTACTTAGGAAAACCATCCGATTGCATGACAGCCATTGCCTGATGATAATGACGTTCCTTATGATTAGCTAAAAGGGTTAATAAATCTTCAAGACTGTAAGTAATTGCAGCGCCAGCAGGGGAGGAGAGGCGCGTTTTTGCGTAATCCATACCGTCTAACTGACTTAGTAAAGTGCGCCACGCTTCATCATGAGTTTTATATTTTTTGACAATATCCGCAGATAAATCACTTTTGGAAGGTTCGAACGAAGGAATAGTTTTTCCTTTCTTATCAGGAATTGGAGCGGTGGTTTTTATTAAGAAATTACCGAAAAACTTAGAACCAATACCCATTTTTGCCCAAAAGGAAGGTTTATAAGTTCCGGCTACCATCTTTTTTATGATAGAAGTGTACTGTTTGTCCGTGACCATTAGATGGTCGAGACATTGAGCTATACTCCAACTTTTAGGGTCTGTTTTGTAGTTGAGTTGTTCTGCATTTAAATGTGAAAATGCATTGACTGTTGTGTTTACAGCTTTTTCGATTTGGTGTAATTTTTCCTCTAAAAATTGGTCTGCCATTTTGGTTCGTTTTTGTGAATGTAGCATACTCTAAGAACAATTTACTGTCTATAGAGTTGCTTTCGATAAGGAATTCTTGTTTAAAGTAAAAATTATGAAAAAAATATATTTATCTCTCTTCTTTACCTTATCGTTTGGGTATTTATTCGCACAATCGGTAGATTTGTTACATTTTAACGAAGTTCGATTGAACAAGACCAAAACGGCAATGACTATTTTGGGAACTTGGGCAGTTGGAAATATTGCAGTTGGTTCTGTCTTGGCTACGAAAAAGGAAGGCGAAGAAAAGGCTTTTCATCAAATGAATGCCTTGTGGAATGGCGTAAATCTAACTATTGCAGGTTTTGGACTCTACTCGGCGATGACCGCTGATGCAGCTTCTTTTGGATTGTTTGAAACCTTTGATGAGCAACAAAAAATTCAGAAGGTTTTACTTTTCAATGCGGGATTAGATGTTGGATATATGGCTGGCGGACTCTATCTGCGAGAGAAAGGAAAGAATACTTTAGACCTTGAGAAGTCAATGAAATATAAGGGATGGGGCAAGTCCATTATTCTGCAAGGCGCATTTCTATTTGTTTTTGACTTGAGTACTTATTTTGTCTTGTCAAGCAATAACTCGGAGCTGAAAGGCTTGTTAGAAGGGCTTTCTTTTAATGGAACGGGGATAGGCTGGAAGACGATTTTTTAGAAATAGTACCGAAATAGTTGATTAAATCATCCAATAAGGAACGCGACAGAAATAGATTTACATTCTTGGGAAAGAAATTTTGTTTCTCATTTGGGCTTTAAAAACCGCGTATAGCCGAGCTACATAAGGATTTTTAAAGTGCAAATGAGGGGCAAAAGGTCTTGTCAAGAATGTA
>CALDUB010000310.1 GCA_937923465.1 uncultured Saprospiraceae bacterium | reverse complement strand
GTCAATACCTGAGCGTTTAACGGCTTCTTGAATAGCCCAACCAGACATAGTTGGTGCGTGAGTGGCGTTTAATGCGCCTTTGTATGCGCGTCCGATTGGGGTACGCGCTGTAGATACTATTACTGCTTCTTTCATATTTTTACGGTTGACGGTTGACGGCAGACGGTTGACGGTGCTGAGAGCGACTTGTACTCGGCTTTTATCTTTGTCTTGGCTGAAATCCGTGATTTGAGTTACAAGATATTTTTTAGTTCTTCTAAAGATAATTCTTCATCAAAATCATTATAGAATTCTATTATTACTTCCTTTAAAATTTTACGAATTTGAGGTTCCTGTTTTTCAAAACTTATTATCATATCTTTTGAGAAGAAACCTAAATCTTCGAAGTAACCTTCTCGTCGCGCATTATATAGATAGCTATACCAATACTTTTTTTTCTCCTCGTAATTCATTCTTTTATAGCGTTCTTGTTCTTTTTTTATACTTTGAAATTTCGTCTTCCATTATCTTGAAGTATTTTCATTATTAGGAGATGATTCCTGTTACGAACTTAAAGACGGAACAAATCACGCCTGTCCACCGTTCCATACGGGCAAGCAAGCGAAGCGGCCATCTACCGTCCACCGTCAAATTACCAAGTATCAATAAATCGCCCACTCCCTTCACTCTTCGGAATACTCTTCAATGCAGCCACCAAATACTCCCTCGTTTCCGCTGGGTCAATCACCTCATCAAACTCCAAAGCATGTGCGGCATTTACCGCCTTACCCTTACGATAAGAAGCTTTCACTAATTTATCATACAAAGTCTGCTTTTCTATGGGGTCAGTTACTGCATCTATTTCCTTTTTGAAACCTAGTTTGACCGCACCTTCCAAGCCCATTGCCCCAAATTCAGCCGTTGGCCACGCAATTGTAAAAAAGGAAGCGTGCAAACTACCACCTGCCATTGCCATTGCGCCGAGACCGTAAGCCTTTCGGAGCACAACGGTTAACATTGGAACTTGTAAAGCTGCGCCCGTCACAAACATTCGTGAAGTATGACGTACCATTGCTGTCTTTTCGTGTTCTGGACCGACCATAAATCCAGGAGCGTCGCACAAAGATAAAACAGGCAATCCAAATGAGTCACAAAGTTGCATAAATCTGGCGGCTTTGTCTGCGGCATCACTGTCGATTGCACCGCCTAAATGTCTGGTGCTATTGGCGATTAAGCCGATTGGTCTGCCTTCTATTCTGACTAGGGCGGTGACCATATTTCGTGCAAACTCGCTTCGCAATTCCAAAACAGAGTCTTCATCGCACAAGGCATTGATGACTTTGTGAACATTATAGGCAAATTTTCGATTTTCGGGTATTAAATCCCTTAATATTTCTTGGTCGCCACATTTCCAATCTTTTACATCTCCCTGAAAATAGGATAGATATTTCTTTGCTGCTGCAACTGCCTCTGCTTCATCCTTTACCAAAATATCAATCACACCACTCGTTGCATGCATTTTTGCTGGACCGACCTCTTTTGGATGAAATTTCCCTAATCCGCCGCCTTCTATCATGGAAGGACCTCCCATTCCAAGCGAAACATCTTCCGTCGCGGTTATCACATCCGCACAACCAGCAATCGCCGCATTTCCTGCAAAACAATAATCTTCTACAATGGCAATACGTGGTACTTTTCCACTTAGTTTCGCAAATTCTACCCAAGTCATCAAATCTAATCCTCCAATCACTGTGGCATTAAAATCTACATCACCTGGTCGTCCGCCACCACCTTCCACAAAGAACACTATGGGTTTTTGCATCTTGTGCGCCATAGTCATCATGCGGTCAGCCTTCTTATGATTGAAGCCGCCTTGGGTACCTGCCATGACGGTATAATCATAGCTCAACACCATACACTTTGAAGCTTCTTTACCAAACAAATCACTATTCACCTCGCCGATACCCGTGATTAGACCGTCTGCTGGTGTTTTTTCAATCAAATCTTGTCGAGACATTCGCCCTTTTTGACCTGCGACTATCAGTGAACCTAATTCTTTGAATTTAGTACATAAGTCACTGATGTTTTTACGCGCAGTACGTCGGTTCTTTTTACGGCGTTTAGCGACTGCTTCTGGACGATTTTCGTCGAGCAAATAAGACTTTCGTTCGATAAGTTCTTTTAGGTCTTCTCGTAAATCTTTGGATTTGTTTGAGTACTTCATATTTTTTCGTACTTAGTTGAAAATTTACTGTCTTAGTTATCTTTTAAAAAGGTAAATCAAAATCCTCTACGCGCTTTTTTCCAGTATCGTCAAAGTATTCTACATTAGGTTTCAAATTCTCTGGAAGTCTTTTTGTTTCGAGAGGACATGAAAAAAGATCTCTTTGATCTGTATTGTCAGGATGAAAACTCCAGTATACTTTTGGGAAATTATCCTTTAATTTTAGTAAATCATTACCGTTTTTTAGACATACATTGAAATATCGCTGTCCATTATTTTCAGTAATTGTAACTAATTCATCAACATTTTTCCAATAACAGCGCGTAAAGGAATTGTTTCCTCTAGCTAAGATTGATTTCGGTTTCCCAAATAATTTATTGACTTTTCTTTCATCGACAATACTAAAAGGTTTTGCTCTACCTCTGTAAGGAAAAAGGAGTTGAGAAGAATGATAACCCAATATTATTAGAAATATTTCGAATAAATCTTTGTTTATCTGTTCTTTATATTCAGAGTCATAATGTCTAGAATATACATAGAAATCCTTCTGACTAAATTCGCTGACGCGCAAAGAATAACTACAAACATCTTGATTTTGAACATAGAATGTTAGCCATTCAGACTCTTTTAGTATTATTTTTTTGATGGGTATAAAATTGTGATTGTAATTTAAAATTCTTGATTTCGCATAATTTAGATAAAAATTTTTGGCTCTTGATGATTTTACGTGGTAGTAGGCATTTTCGGCTGAATAACTCCGAAAATAAAGAATACCATTTTCTTAAAATTTTCAACATATCGGAAGCCTTTGGCAATTCTCTTAAGAGTTTGAACTTTCGAGTTTATGCCTTCAAGAATTCCGTTAGTTAATTTTGTACGAATATGTTCTAAAATTCCGTTGAAATGACGACGAATTGATTTTGAAAAACTATTTTTCCCAAACACGAGTTCAGCATAATCTGCAATAAAGACGAGCTGTGTTTCAGCTTTTGCAAAACTATTGCGATTGTAAAACTCTCCTAACTCTTGCCAAATCGCATCAAAATCCTCCTGCTTTTCTGGAGATTTTTTGATAAGATTGTATAGATGTTTACCGAGAAGTTTATACACATGCCATTTATCAAAAGTAGGAGTAACCCATGGAAAATAACTTTTGCAACCACTGATAAAAGCAGGGGACATATCCATTGATATATCCTTGATGATTTCAGGATTAGCATTTTCATGAAAGAAATTTTCAATAACATCAGCGCCCTTACCGGGCTGAATATCAATGGGTTTACCTGTTTCCATGTTTACTATTATTGAAAAATAGTTGTGTCCTTTACGTGTAGATGTTTCATCTACTCCAATTTTGGTACAAGGTTCAAATACATGTTCTTCAAATGCTGCATTCGTATAATCGTGATATATTTTCTCGACTCTTTGAGTGTTAATTTTCAATTGTCGAGCTACCGTTTGTTGGCAATGATGTAAGCCTAAAAGACGTAAAACTTCTTGTTCAAATAACAAGGTGAAACGAGAATTTTTTCGACTAAACGATACTTGTAAGGCTTCAGTTTTACCCGTTTTAAGGTTGTCATAAATAGGTAAACGGCATTTAATAAAACAACGATATTGAAAGAGGTTGATGTGTTCCCATGTCTTATTGTAATACTGACGCACAGTACCACAATCAGAATGAGGACGATACAATTTCTCAATACCAATATGAATGCAAACTTCTAATCTCTCTTCATCTTTTGTTACTTTTTCAACAAAAAATGGAGATTCGATAGGAAGAAGTTCTTCAATAAATTTTAGAATATCCATTAGCAATCTTTTTTGCTAAGGTACGTAAACCACGTAAAATCATAAAGAACC
>CALDUB010000309.1 GCA_937923465.1 uncultured Saprospiraceae bacterium | reverse complement strand
TGCCTGAAACCCTGCTGCCGCAAAGTGACAAGAAGCACAAGAATAAGTACCTTTGCTAAAATCGTGTGTGGGACTCAAGGCTAGACCAGTCTCATGGTAAAGCATTTGACCTAAAAATACTTTTTCCTCTGTTAAAGGATTAAGCGGGTCCTGCGGAATACGCGTAAAATCATTACTTTCGGGCAAAAGAAAATAATCAGCCCCATTACCATCAGATGCGGTTTCTAGAGCTACTTGTAATAGACCATCCAATTCTGAGTTTATCGGGTCTGCTTGGTCCTTTTGGCAGGAACTAAGAATTAAAATGGCGATAAGCCCTGTAAAAAGTAGGATTTTATTCATCTTAGATACTTTATAATATTGTCAATATTGGTTTGGAAATTAAGAGGGAGAAAAGCTTGAAATAACAGGAGAATTTTGCTTGTCAAGAAGAGGAAATAGTACAAAATATAGAATTGCAAAAACCTTGCTAAAAACGTCCGTTAAAGGACATTAAATCTTAATATATCAAAAATATTAACTTCAACGGTCAAATAATTCCTACTTCAGACTTGAAAATCGGAATAGAAAATAGGGCATTTCGCTATGGAGACGGCATATTTGAAAGTATGCGTATGTGTGCGGGGAGAATTTCCCTTTGGTCGATGCATTATGACCGACTGCGAATAGGAATGAAAGCCCTGAGAATGGATATTCCTGCGCATTATTCAGAAGAGTATTTTAAAAGTGAAATTGAAAAATTAACAGGAACGTCGTCTAATTTTCGAGTGAGACTTAGCGTAAATCGTAGTGACGGTGGCCTTTACACGCCACTTTCTGACCTGCCAGATTTTTTAATCGAGGCAAAAAATACAGAGGAGAACCATTTCTTGATGCAGAAAGAAGGTTTGACTTTGGGTTGGTATGATGAGGCGCCAATATTAAGTAAAACAAGGCTGGCAGGTATAAAATCTGCAAACGCCCTACCCTATATTTTAGCAGCAAAGCATCGTAAAACTTACCATTTAGATGACTGTCTGATTTTTAATGAGAAAGGCAATATTGCAGAAGCGGTGAGCAGTAATGTTTTTATTGTAAAAGCGGGTAAATTAATTACACCACATCTACGTGCGGGCTGTGTTGCAGGGGTTATGCGTAAAGCTGTTATTCAGATAGCAAAAGATTTAGGAATAACCGTCAAAGAACAAGTTGCACTGCAACCAAAACATGTTTTTTCGGCAGATGGACTTTTTTTAACAAATGCTGTACAAGGTATTCGTTGGGTTAAGAAAGTGGAATACACAGAGTTTGCTTATCCCGAAATGATTGAAATACTTCACGAGAAAATCAATAAGTTTTGATAAATCCAAAAATTGGCGGCTTCTTTCCTATGGATAAAATGGGTAATATTATCAATCCTACCAGTGTCGATTTGATTCCAGATGCTCTACTTCCATTATTGGACGAAATCATTCAACTATATAAATATAACGAAGGGCAAAATCTACACAGTCTTTGGTTACGCGGTAGTACACCTCGTGGTTTTTATACAGAGAAATACTCTGATATTGACGTTTTTGCCTTGGTTAAAACTCCAAATATTCGTTGGAAAAAGACAGATTGGGCGGCGCAAGCAGAAGATGTTCTAAAAACAAAATTTAATCATATTCCTGAGATAGAATGGAATGTATCTTCTTGGTATTCAGACTTTTATCATGAAAATCCACGCCTCTCTTTTTATCTCAAAACTCAATCTCTTCTCTTGTTTGGTCAGGATATTCTCCCCACACTCCCCTCTTTCAAAATTTCAGATGATATCAAAATGAATTTGACTTGGTTAAAAGAAGATGTGGCAGCATTTATGGAAATAGAGCAACCATCAGAGATAGAAATTCATGCAATTTTAAAGATTGTGATTCGTTCTGCTTTTGAGTCTATTATGGAACATGCAGGTCAATACACACCAGACTTATATTGGTGTGCCGATGCATTTGGGCGTCACTGTGTTGAAGGAAGAGAACTAATTTTTGAACTTTTAGAAGTCTATTTTTCTAAAAACTATGATTTATTTTCTTTGAGAGAAAATATTGGAAAGGTAAATAAATTAATTATATAATTACAAGAAATCTATATAACATTTAATTATAAATATTAGCACAATGTTACCTAAATCCTCTCCTTCGTCTAAAAAACTTTACTCTTTGCCCGATAAAACATAAATTGGGAGAAATTAAGTTACAGTTTTAAGCAAGTGCTTGTATAGCCTACACTTTTACTAAAATAATAATTATGCTATTATATCCTATTGCCTTTATTATCGCCCTAGTCAGTTTAGCTCTCTGGTTTTTTAACCAACGGAATAACCTAAACACAGCCTTCTTTTCAGGTTTATTCTATTTAGCTTTTGGAGCATGGGCGGTTTCGTTTTTCCTTGCAGACGCGAGCATGGATACGAAGATACCCGTGGCAGTACGCGACATGCTCATGATGGCAGGTATTCCTATTATGATGCAGAATTTCTCAAAGAACAAAGGTGTTTTCTTTGGGCTTTTATTCCTGTTGGTTGGAGTGTATTATGGTTTTGGTTGGGACATTTGGGCGGAGAGTTTTAGCGAGAATAAAGAAGCAACAATAGAAACTCAAAACGATATTACTACTGATAAAGACACCACTTTTGAGTTGTTAGTTGAAATCAAAAACGATAAGCAACGTTCTGATTTACAGGCGATTAAAAACAAACATAAGTTGTCCTTAGAGACAGCTTTTGCGATGAAGAGCGGTAGTACAACAGACTTGGATGATTATGTGGCAATTAATATTCCTAATCAAAATTTGTCTAGTCAACAGGCAATTATTTTAGACTTACAGAATAGTGGACTAGTAGATTGGGTAGAAGAAAATGAGACGATAAAAATTGACGACCCACTTACTGATTTGCGTCGTTTACCTGCTGTCAACCGCAAATTTGGCGTTAACGACCCAGGACTGAGCAAGCAATGGGCGCTCCAAGAGTTAAACGCAGATAAACTCTACACTTACTTTAGGGAAAACAAGATTAAGCCAACGAAGAAAGCACGTATCTTCATCTTAGATACAGGTGTAGATGCTAAACATGAGGACATCGCGAAACGCTACAAGTCTGTAAAAAATGAGTACGACAAAGACGTACAAGGACACGGCACACACTGTGCAGGTATCGCAGCGGCGATAACAGACAACAATAAAGGAATTGCCTCACTTTCCCCTGCTGACGGCTTTACGGAAATAACCAGCGTTAAAGTTCTTAGTGATTTTGGAGGAGGGACACAGCGAACTATCATTAATGGAATTCTTGAAGCGGCGGACAATGGTGCAGATGTGATTTCTATGTCTTTAGGTGGTCGTTCTTCTGACTCAAAGCAACGTGCTTATAAGCAAGCAGTTGATTATGCGAATAAGAAAGGCGCCATTGTTGTAGTGGCAGCTGGAAATTCTAACGCAAATTCTAAAAATTATGCTCCCGCAGGGGCACCAGGAGTCATTTGCGTAAGTGCGATAGATACGACTTTGAGCCGTGCAAATTTTTCTAACTATGTACAAGATGTAAAAATGGGAATTGCTGCTCCAGGTACTTTGATTTATAGTACTTTTCCGAAAAATCAATACAAAGCCTTTAACGGAACGTCAATGGCAACGCCATACGTAGCAGGTTTGATAGGTCTAATGAAAAGTCTGAAGCCTGAATTAACGACAAAGGAAGCGTATAAAATTCTAAAGAAATCTGGAAAGAATACACAGGCAGTAGAGGAAACGGGAATGTTTATTCAGCCAGAGGCGGCTATTCGGATGTTGTTGGAAGAGTAGCCTGAATAGTTATTGGTTATTAATTATTGGTTACTTTCTGCAAGTAAGATACGCGCGAAAGCAACCAATAACTAATAATCAACAAGTTAAACCAATCGGCTCAAAATCATATTCCAAAGCTTATCGTAAGGAATAATTTCTAATTCATTTATCAAACCTCGATAATTGAATGGTGTTTCGATTAATCGATTGTAGTACTTGTCTGTGTTGCTCAAATTATCAATTTGATAATCAACTTTAGCCAGCTGTTGCAGCAAACGTATAAATTGAATAGAACGGAAAAATTCTTCTTTCTTTAATTGTCTATTTGCGTAACTTTTCAGCCTTTCTATGCGCTCAGATACTTGATTGTATGCATTCTTGTCCAATAAGAATAAAATCTGACCGACCACCATATGTACCGTGTAGATACGTTGGTCTTTCGGATAAAGAATTGGATTATTAAGAAAGCGAGATACTCTAAATATCTTTTTACGTTGTGCCAAAAGGACAGGGTTTTCCTTACTCTTCACCTCGATGATGTAGTTAATATATACATCAAAAATCTTCCATTTTTCACGGACAGAAGGACTCAAACGCTTAAATTTTGAGTGCCCAACCGAACGATTATATATCGCTAAAGCGTTAATATAGTTATCAGTATGCAGAGCTAATAGGAAATAATATTCCATGAAACTAAACCACAATTCTGTTCCTTCTGGAAAAGAAGTTAAGGATTTTTCCGCATTATTTTTACCATTCTTAAAGTCCTGTAGGTGCAAATAAGCAGACATTTTCTTTAACTGAAAAGTCGCAGATTTATCATCTTGATAATACAACGGATTTGCCTCAATGTACTTTTCTGCACGATTACAAACTTCCACCATGGCATCATAATCATGTAACATTTCATATCTAAATGACCAAACCAAATACATGTTATAAATAACTATCGGCGAGTCGTAAATCTCAGATAATCCAACTAATGCATCACAATAAGTATCAATTTTTTCTCTTAGATTGACATTTAAACTAGCCGGACGATAGTAATTCATCGTCACGCGCTGAAAAAGTTCTTCAGAGCGAATCTCCGCATCTAGTACGTTTGAATATTGCTTGATATGAGAATCGTATTCTTCAAAATCCTTCTCAGATTCTGTTTCAGCAGCATGGCGTCGCAATATGCGAGAGCAATTCACAATGACATCTGCAAATTTAAATTTTAGAGCAGTCGTTAAAATTTGGCGTGCAAGAGCATTTGCTGTAAAGACAGCATCATTGACTAATAAAATTTTAACGAGTGTCCAGTCTTTATTACAAGAAAAATAAGCACGGTCATAACCTGAAGTTGCGGGCAGGTTGACATCCAAAAAGAAAAGCGTGTTTAGCAGTCTTTTACGAAAACGAGACTTGAGTTGACGATATTTGTCATCCGTTGGACTCGTACTATATAGGAAAGAAGCAGCATCACGGTCATTTTTAAACTTTCCAACCATCAGAGCTTCATAAAATTCATTAAATTTAGAATTTTTATGCTTCAAAGTATGGTCATCGAAAATCTCAATTTTGCGAACCTTCTTCTTCGTTACAATTCTACTAATTTCTATTAAGTTCTTCATTACCGAAAATCTGTCTTGTAAGTTGTTACCAATAATTAGGATTTTAAGAAACACTAAGAGTGATAAAAACAAAGGATGGAAAACACTTAGAGTGTATACTCTAATTGGGCTAAAAGTGTTGCGAAAAAAGAGTGATTTATGTTGCTAAATAATAACAACAACTAAGCCAAAGAAGTAAAAATGGATGTCACAAATTAAAGGTTTTTTTTGGTAGTAACAAAGAAGTAGTGATAATATCTTTATTTTATTTTCAAAAGTATTGAGAGCCTCTCACAAAATGCTAAAGACCTATAAATCAGTGTGTTTGAAGTGTATATAAGAAATATACCACTCATTAAAGGGAATTATTAAAAGGATTATACATGCTAATGAATAGAGGATTTATTTCTTTTTTATCTCATTTTTTGATAAAATATCTGTGTTTTTTATAAAAATAAAAATATTTATATACTAAATTTGTGACTTGACTAATTCAATTAAACAGTAATTTACCTGTAAACGTTTTCGTCTAATTTTAATAATGCTTTTAATGAATTGAATAAATAATCATTTAAAAATCGCTATTTAGTTTTATTAATTTATATTTTGCGCGCCGATTTAAGTGCGTAACACTATTAAGGAACGTGGTATAAATAGATTCTGAATCTATTTATACCACGTTCCTTAAGAAATGGTTCAGAAATAAATTTACATTTTGAACCATTCATTCCTAATAATATAATTCTTTTTTGAACAACATACCCATTATGAAAAATACACACATCTGTCTACTCTTACTACTATTTGCTACATCCTGTAGCAATCCATTGCAAGATGCCGTTATTGGCAATTGGAAAGCAGCATTAGTCACCGAAGAAGGCGAAAAACTAGCAGTAGATACTGGCGAAGTAAAGTTAAGTTTGCAGGAGAATGGTCAGTATAATTATTCTAGTACTCTAAATTATCAGGAGGCAGGTTCTTGGTTTTTGGATGATAATTTATTATTCACGAATGATACCATACATAAGGCAGGACAAAAAGCGGTAATGATTTTGGAGGTAAAAAAAGATACTTTGGTCTTGAAAATGGTCGAAAAGGGAAAAGATAGACTCTTGACTTTAGTAAAGGAATAAAGTGCGTTCTCTGACAAATCACGGGATTTGTCAGAGAACCATGCTGTATAAAGTCCGTTATACAAGCATAAAAAACAACTATCGAACGGATGGAACACTTATTATCCTCCCCCACGCAACTTGCGCCACACTTCATTTAATTCACCAAAATACTCCAATACATCGTCTCTACCTTTCCCATTTTCAGAGGAAGTAATGAATTCTATTGGCAAGTCATTCCAGTATTTCCGTAATTCTCGACGAATAGCTCCGATATTTGAAGCGGCTTTATTTGGACTTAGACGGTCTATCTTTGTATACACCAAAGAAAAAGGAATCGATTTCTCTCCTAACCAATTAATAAACTCTATATCAATCTTTTGTGGTGGCACATTACTATCTATCAGCACAAAAACATTCATCAAATTTTTGTGAAATTCTAGATATTCCGAAATCATCTTCTCCCACTTTGAGCGCGTCTTTTTTGAGCGTTTTGCATAGCCATAGCCAGGCAAATCTACCAAGTAAAAATCCTCATTGATATGATAGTAGTTTATCATTCCCGTTTTGCCCGGCTGCTTAGATATACGTGCTAAATCCTTTCTCTCCGTCAACATATTGATAAGAGAGGATTTGCCCACATTCGAGCGTCCTATAAAGGCGTATTCTGCAACATTTCCCGTTGGACACAAGGTATGCTTTGGGAAAGCAAATGTATATTCTGATTTTTTGATTTCCATTTTCTCTAGATTTTGCGCAAAAGTAAGGATTTGTTATTGGTTATTAGTTATTCGTTATTGGCTTATTTCTCGAATAATGGTTTTAAGTAGTTTGTGCTGTTAAAATTACTTGAATAGATGGAGTAACAATTGAGTAATAGGGCAAAACAAATACTAAATACCATAGAATTGGCGTTATTTTTGCTCATTTTTAGGATTGACATAAAAGAAAAACATAATACGTGTTAAGAAATGTTAAAAGTTGTTTTCTCAAAGTAACAATCTTCGACCGACAATCGTTCTACGGGAAATAACAACAACAGCAGTCCGACTAAATAAAATAATTAACTACGGAAAGAAGGCGTGAGGACCTACATATTTCCGATTACAATCAAACCAATGATGACTAAGAGAATAATTTTCACAATGTTGCTAGGTGTTTTTGCGGTTTCTTTATTTGCGCAAAACAAGAAAAAATTCAAATTTGGAATTAGAGGTGGTGTTAGTACGACCGAGATAACTGCTGACCAGTTGTTAGTGACAAATGCAGAAGACATGGACCGCTTGCAATTGGGAATTCAAGAGGCTAATTACGGTTATCACTTTGGTCTTTTTGCACAAGCGCGTGCAGGTAGCTTTTTTATTCAGCCAGAGGTTTTGTTTAATTCCAATAGTGTTGATTTTAAAGTAGTTGACTTGACGGTTAACCAAACAGTTCCAGACATTCTTAACGAAAAATACCAATATTTGGACATTCCTGTAATGATTGGCTTTAAACTTTTCAATACTATTCGTCTGCAAGGCGGTCCTGTCGGACATGTTTACCTGAACAATTCGTCTCAGCTATTTGACATAGAAGGATATGAGGAAGAATTTGAGCAATTTACTTATGGATATCAAGCAGGTGTAGGTATTGATTTTTGGAAATTTGTGATTGATGTAAAATACGAAGGAAATTTCAATAATTTCGGAAACCACATCGTCATCGACGGACAATCTTATGAATTTAACCAGTCTCCTACCCGACTAGTGGCGAGTGTAGGTATTGCATTCTAGTCGTTGCTTCAAACAAAATATCTAAAAAGAAAGGCTTTATCGTAAATGATAAAGCCTTTCTTGTTTTGTGTCAATCCCACACATTAGGACAAAAACATCATCTGCAAACACTTCCATAACTGTCCCTTTAATTTTACTTCCCCCATTATTTTAGTCAGACTATCTGCAAAAAGGAAATTGCGTTCACCGAAAGGAAAAGGATGATAATTAGGTAAGTTCCAATTCAGACCTAAAAAAGAAGGCTTAAAGCCAAAGACAATAATGTTAGAAATATCCATTTTTGACAGAGCTGAAATCAAACTAAATCCGTCCTTTTTCGTTAACTTTAGGAGTAAGATGTCCTCTGGAATAGTGAAACCTGCTGCTTTTAATATTTTGCCCGCGAAGGTATTCCCTTCTTCGGTGTCTTCATCAGCAGGAATAATGACCAATAATTTCTTTTGATTACCACCAGTAGCCAAATTTATTATTTCTAGCGTATCTCTTACAGGGAATATTTTAAAATCATACAATCCAGACATAAGATAAAATTTCTACATTTCTCTATTGAAAAAAATAAAATTTCGTGAAATTAACTTATTAGCTATTCAACAAAATTTTATATTGAAAGTTAAGTCTAAAAATTTGATTGTTTGGTTTGTAATTCCTATTTTTGACCTAATAGTAAATACAAAGGCATATTAGTTGCCATTAATTTACAGTTGCAAAGTAAGATAAACTTACTTGATAAAGGGTATATTTCCACAAATTTTACTAACAAAAGATAAGATAAAAATCCAAGAGCTTTTGCTTCAATTGAAAATTATCTATTTCTTCTAAAATATCTCCGGATTATGGCATACCAAATAAAGACTACACTTGTTGAAAAATCTCGTTTGCCTGAGATAGATTTTGACAATATTCCTTTTGGAAAAACATTCTCTGACCACATGTTTGTGGCAGATTATAAAGACGGAGAGTGGCAAAATGCAGAAATTATTCCTTTTGGTCACTTTCAGATTCACCCTGCAGCTATGGCTTTGCACTACGGTCAAGCGATTTTTGAAGGTATGAAAGCTTCTGTCAGCCACGACGGAAAGCCAATGTTCATGCGTCCAGAGATGCACGTCGAACGTTTCAATGCATCTGCGGCGCGTCTAATGATGCCAAGTGTACCCGCTGAGCTTTTCTTATCTGCCATTCACGAGATTGTTGCTTTAGATGCAGCATGGATTCCACCAGCAAAAGGTAGTGCACTATACTTACGTCCTTATATGTTTGCTTGTGATGAATTCATTGGTGTAAAACCAAGTCAAACTTACAAATTCATCGTATTTACGGGACCCGTTGGTCCTTATTACCCAAAACCAGTAAGCCTTTATGCTGATATGCACTACATCCGTGCAGCTGCGGGTGGTACAGGTTTTGCGAAATGCGCTGGCAACTATGCTGGCTCTCTCCTACCTGCTCAAAATGCAATTGACAAAGGTTATGACCAAGTTTTATGGTTAGATGCAAAGGAGCACAAATACATCCAAGAGGTAGGAACGATGAATATTTTCTTCCATATCGGAGATAAATTAGTCACACCAGACATCGAACAAGACACAATCTTGAAAGGTATCACGCGTGACTCTGCTATCAAGTTTTGGAGAAGCAAAGGAATTGAGGTAGACGAAAGACAAATCAGTATTGATGAAGTAGCGGAAGCATTTGATAAAGGTGAGCTGAAAGGCGCGTTTGGAACAGGTACGGCTGCGGTTGTAGCGCATGTTCACCAAATCGCTTACGGTGATAAAGTGATGAACATCGAACATGGCAATCCAGAAGGTCCAGGTCAAATGTTTAAAGACTTTATTGACAACTTGCGTTCAGGGACTATCAAAGATGAATTTGGCTGGATTGTACCGGTTAAAAGTAGTTCTCTAACAACGGCATAAAAGTAACACGCGAGTTCTATATCGTGTATGCTTGTCAAAAAAGCCTTGAATTCATTAGAATTCAAGGCTTTTTTGCGTAAAAGTATCTCGCCCGTTCCACGGCATAAATATGCACGCGACGGAATCAACCTGCGACTGTACTCGACATGGGACCACTGTGACACTTATGACGCCTATTGAGCAAATAACAAAAACTTGTAATAATTAGGCAGCGAAAATGAAAGTGATTACCTCTAATCAGCAGAAACGAATTACAATTACCAACAATGTATCTCCTGTATGAAAAATATTTTCGCCCTTTTATTCACCATTATTCCATTTTTTCTTTCCGCACAAGATTGCTTAAATTTTCCTGACACTACTTTTGTTTGTGGCTTCAATACAGTTTTGCCAACGACAGACTTTACAGGAACATGGGACTATCTCTGCGAGGAAAGTTCAGGAACTGTCGCGATTAATATAAATGCTGATGATAATACAGAAGTAAGAGTAAGTGAGTGTGGAGAATATTATTTTTCTTTTATGTCAAGTTCTCCAGATTGTATGGAGACAGATACGATAATGGTTTATTTCGATGACCCAAGTTCTACAAATACAAACTTAACCATTACAGGAAGTCTAGAGTACGACGGAGATTATGAGAGCTCAGGTTCTGATTGTCCTACTGGTGGTTCTGGCGACCCATGTGGTGGTCCCGCGTCTATTAATGTTCCAGGAGGCAATGCCAACTCAGATGGACCAACAGTTTCTTGGGAATTTGATATAAGTGCTTCTTGTTCTGCCACAAATTATTTTACGGAGCCAATAAACCCTACATCAGATAACTGTGAGGCAGAGGATATTCTGATTACCACTTTATCGAGTAGTGGAGACAACCTAGATTTTGATTTTAATACGACAGAAGAATATGTTTTGGCAGAGCTTTTAGCCATTCTTGATAGTTTAGAAATCAATTACTTAGACTCTGTACCTGACCTTGGCTGTCAGATTCTCAATTCTTGCCCTGGCATATGTATGCCTAATCCAGACATGGCACCAGATACTACCATTTATGATACCATTCAATATATTCTTCCTCGTAGAGTTGGAGGTATTTGGACATTGTTTACTGCAGATACTTGTATGACCTTACAAGATACTACTGTTTTCGCTTATTCCGATGCAATAAATTTACGATTAATTGCTAATGACGGCGTAGATAACTATGGACCAGGTTCCTTATTATGGACCTTACAACAAGAATATACCTCAGGGACAGATACCACGTATGGTGGGTTTAATGGTTATTATCCTTTAGAGATTTTATGGAAAGAATTTTTTGAATACGATACGATAGTTGACATTAGAGAATACACGATTACAACTCCTGAGTTACTTTGTTCTAACTGTGGAGGCAATTCCTTGAGTACAAATTATGTGATAAGTCCAACGGCACCAAGCTATGGTTGTGGTCCAGTTTCTCTCAACTTTTTTTATGATGAATGTCTCTGCAATCAGCCATACCTAGACGCTTATGTCCATGATGATATTAGTTGTGAAACACCTTGCACTACTGTTGATTTTATAACAGATGCTTGGGCACCCTTATTTACCATTTTGGGTCCTACGGGGAATATAACCACCAATGATTTTTCTTCAATCATTTGCGAGCCAGGTAGTTATAATGTAGAAATGATAACAGGTTTTGGTTGTGTAGAGTACACTTCATTTACGGTAACTGCTGATTTTGAAGAATTTGAAAGCGCATTTAATGCAGAAGTTTGTATAGGAGAATGCTACGAATGGAATGATGAAACCTATTGTGAGTCAGGCAGTTATGAACAGATACTTACAGCAGAA
>CALDUB010000308.1 GCA_937923465.1 uncultured Saprospiraceae bacterium | reverse complement strand
GTAGAAGTTGGAAGTGCAGAGTTATTCAATCATCCATTTGTGCATATGACAGGACACGGAAATGTTGTTTTTTCAAATGCGGAAGCCGAAAATTTACGCATGTACCTTATGGGCGGTGGTTTTTTGCACGTTGATGATAATTTTGGTATTGACCCATACATACGTGTTGCGATGAAAAAAGTATTTCCTGACTTGGAGTTTATAGAGTTGCCATTTGAGCATGAGATTTACAGACAAGGTTTTGAATTTAAAAATGGGTTGCCTAAAATCCACGAACATGAAGGAAAATTTCCTCAAGGATTCGGGATTGTTTACGAAGGTAAGGTTGTTTGTTTTTATTCTTATGAGTCTGACCTAGGAGACGGTTGGGAAGACCAAGATGTCCACAAAGACCCAGAAGATGTGCGCCGCAAAGCATTGCAAATGGGGGCTAATATTGTGCGGTATGCGTTTGAGCGGTAGGTTGTTTAGTTATTGATTATTCGTTATTATGCCGACCACAAAGCAATGATAATTTGTTAATTATCAAAGGCTTAGGCGATTCATACTTAGCAATAACCAATAACACGACAAATAATTAACATATCAACTTTTCATCTTTATTCTGATAATCAAGCAATTACACCTTACATTTATTTCAAACGGGAAAATACCTTCATTTCATTTTTGACAAACGTCCTAAATTTCCTTACTTTTGGGGGTCAGAAGTGACAAAACACCAATATCTTCCGTCTTAAGTACGTTTACCTCCCTTATTTATTGGTGTTTACCTTTCAAAATATACTACACACAAATTCTCGTCTTCGGGCGACAAAAATCAGAGTGTAATAATTATTTATTTCGATACATTCCCCTTCTCATCGAAAAAAATAAGCCTTACACGAATTAAAATAACAACCTGTGAAAAGAGTACTCATTACCGGCGCGGCCGGATTTTTAGGCAGTCATTTATCTGACCGTTTCATTAAAGAAGGATTTCACGTTATCGGAATGGATAATCTCATTACTGGGAATATCAAAAACATCGAACACCTTTTTAAGCTTGAAAACTTTGAATATTACCACCACGATTGCTCGAAATACGTGCACATTCCTGGTGAGTTAGATTATATCTTACACTTTGCATCTCCAGCGTCTCCGATTGACTACTTAAAGATGCCAATTCAGACATTGAAAGTAGGTTCTTTGGCTATTCACAATCTTTTAGGATTGGCAAAAGCTAAGGGTTCTCGTTTGATTATCGCTTCTACTTCGGAAGTTTACGGTGACCCATTGGTACACCCACAACCAGAGGAATACTGGGGTAATGTAAATCCAATTGGACCTCGTGGCGTTTATGACGAAGCGAAACGTTTCCAAGAGGCGATGACAATGGCTTACCATACTTACCACGGTGTTGAGACACGTATGGTTCGTATTTTTAACACTTACGGTCCACGTATGCGCGTCGATGACGGTCGTGTATTGCCTGCATTCTTTGCACAAGCAATTCGCGGTGAAGGTTTGACTATTTTTGGTGACGGTTCGCAGACGCGTTCTTTCTGTTACGTTGATGATTTGGTAGAAGGTATCTACCGTTTGTTGATGTCTGATTATGCTTTACCTGTGAATATCGGTAATCCAGATGAGATTACTATCAAGCAATTTGCTGAAGAAGTTTTAGCATTGGTCGGTAATCCAAAAGCACACCTAGTCTATCGCGACTTACCAACGGATGACCCGAAGATTCGCCAGCCACGTATCACTCGTGCAAAGGAAATCTTAGATTGGGAACCAAAAATCTCGCGTGCCGAAGGTATGAAGAGAGCTTATGAGTACTTTAAAACAGTAGTTGAAGTGCCAGAAGAAGCTTAACAAAAGTTTTATAGTTGGAATGTTGTAAAGTTTGCTTTGCACTCCATATAAGCTTGTTAACACAAAAGAGATATTTTGCAATATTAATTGTAGAATATCTCTTTTTTTGTTTTTGTTTCCTACTTTTGCGCCCGCTTAATTTAATACCCCATACTCCTATTGTTTTCAGTTAATCATCTGATTTACAAAGTTTTTTATAATAAAATAACATTAAACTATATTCAATGAAAGATATTATTGACCTTTTAGCACGTGCTTGTCTGGCATTTATATTTTTGTATGAAGCTTATGATAGTATTCACTATTTTAAAGCGACAAAAGTCACGATGACGGAATTCGGTATCACTTGGCGTCAAGATTTATTGCTACTAGGCGTGATTACTTTCTTGATAGTTGGTGGACTTTTGGTATTGACAGGCTATCGTACAGGCTTAGGTGTCGTGATGTTGCTGGCTTATTGGATTCCTGTTACTTTTATTGTGCATTCTTGGTGGGAATATCCTGAACCAGAGGCGCGTTTGCAAGCGATTATGTTTATGAAAAATGTGGCGATTACTGGTGGATTGTTGATGCTGTGGGTGAATGGGGCTGGGAAGTTTAGTGTGAAGCGGTTGTTTGCTACTACTAATGTTTCGTGAGTTAGTTGGGATTGGTTAAACCGAAAAGCCGAGGACGTATGTCTTCGGCTTTTCGGTTTAAAGACTAATAATTTCAATTTAACTACTTCTTCAGCTTCACTCTAATACCAAGTTCTAAAAAACTCATATCAATAGTGGACCTCGATTTTTTATAAAGTTTTTTGATTTGCCTACGATAAGTTAATTCTAATCCTAGTCTATCACTAAATTCATATCCTACACCTGTTCGTATTGTAGCATTAAATCCACTAAAGTTCTCTTTTTCTTTAGAAATCACCTCTTTTTCTTCTAATTCTGAAAACTGCTGATTATCTATTTGTCCATTTCGAATGATGTCTGAATAAATCGAGTACCAATTTAGCTCTTGCCACCTTTTGTTTACAAAGACTAAGTAGTCCAACGATACACCCGTTTTAAGATAGAATTTCTTTTTTAAGTGTATCTGTAAATCTAAAGGTACACTCAAATATCCTAACTGCACTCTAATCCACGTATCGGATAAAATAGACTCAGCAGAAACGTAAGAAGCACCAGACAAAACTCTATAAGACTGCGAATATCTTTGTTTGTATCTCAAAACTGAAAACTCAAAACCAGTCAGAAACTCAAGCCTTTGACTAAATTGATAATTAATAACTGCCCCCCGTAGTAAGACCTTGTCTCATCTGCATTTCGGGAATTTTTGGATTATCATTAAGAAGAACAGAAGTGTATCCAGTACTGGCACTAATTATATTATTTGGAGGCTGTTCAATTTTCGCATTTGGTAACGAGTTATTAATATTCAAATACCCTTCAAGGGATAAGTGTTGACTCAATGCAAGATTGCTTATGTACATTATAAAGCTCAGGAGTAATAGGATTTTTTTCATCTGTGATTAATTTATTGATTATGTGCTGAGCAAATGTAAATAGAATAGACTTGTTACTCTTATAAAATACACTTTATGAAAGTAACAAGTCTAAGAATATTTCTACCATCAAAACCTCCACTTCACCTGCAACTTAACCTCCGTCCGCGTCCGACCATCTATCTCCTCTCTCCCACTCCCAAAGTTCAGAATATCAATATTAGCCGTCCTTCCAGCCAGATAAGTCTGTGCAATTCGCCCTTCCAAAGTCAAATTCCTAATTCCTTTATAACGTACATTCAAATAAGTACGAGTACCGCGATAAAAATAAACAGGAACAGAAAAAGTATATGACAAATCATTCTCATAAGCATAAATACCACTGCCAAAATCATCGGTATCAAACACAGCATAACGCGCAGAAAAAGACCATGGCGTACCGATAGGCTTATAAATAACATCTTGATACAACATGAATCCCGTCGTTCGTAAACCAGGAACATCCGAAGTAATACTCTCTCCGTCTAAAAGATTAATAGAGAATAGAGGTTCATCAGAAATAGGATTGTCCAAACTACGACTTGATAGTTCAAAGCGATTGCGCAATTCTAAACTCTTGCTGATTTTGTTTGAAATCTGTAGGCGTAAATTGGTTCTTTGTTGGTCATAAATGACATTTGAATTAGAGCTACGAACATTTCGCGCTTTGTTTTCAACTCTAGCACGAAGATAAATACTAAGTTTCCTTTTAATCGTATAAGTCAACTGCGCAAAAGCCTCATTTCCTGTTGACGGCGCATCTACAGCAAAACGCATCCAAGGATGTTGCCACATGTCATAATATGCCTGAAATTTCCATTGCCGAGAAGGGCGAACTTCTAAGCCCATATACAATCCTTCCTCATTTCTACCTCCTAGCGCTGATGTTTCTCCAAAAGGGCGTGCATTTAAAGAATGAAAATCACGTGGATAATAGCGATGCAAAATAGAGAAATCAATGCGTCTATCCACTCCAATCAATAAACCATTTAAAGTCGCAATAGAATTATTATCACTCCAAGCAACTTCTCCAAAGAAGTTGAAATTGCGCCAGACATAAGCGTAATCTGCACTGATGTTTAGTAATTTATTACTATTAAATTCAAATTGATTATAACTCTGTAGATTTCGTTCAAAATCTTGGTCAAAGCTATGGGCTACGGTATTTAAAGCAATGTGTCCTGTTTTAAACCGTTGTTTGAGACTTCCGCCCATAGTTTGTACACGAATGGCATTTTCGTCTTCTATTTCAGCTCTGTAACGGTGAAAACCTGTTTGTTGAAAAGAAGAGAAACCACCTGCTAAGTCAGGATTATCAATATCAAGAGAATCTCCAATCGTAGGGTCTAAGAGGTTTGCATCTCGACGACGGAGAGAATAAAACGCCGTAAATTCTGCCTGATTTCCGATGCCCAACGTCGCTGCTGCCCCTCTGAAGAAGTCAAATTCATTGGCAGACCGTTGCGCACGCAAGGTCTTTCCCGAACGACGAATGTCCATGACTTGTGCCGATTTTCCATAACCAAATCCAGCCTTAGCAATCAAGCCCTGCCCCAGTCCAATTTGATAGTCACCAATCGCTAATGACTTAAGAAATTTCGAATACTTTGAAACGAATATATGTGCACTATAAAAATCGAATCCTTGTTTGTTACTTCCTTTAAAAAACTCTTCGCCCTCGTCTTTCTCTGCCGTAAATCCCACGCTTAGTCGGTCTTCATATTTGCGCTGAAAACGCGTATAAAGGCGAAAAGGCTCTCCTAAATAAGGGTCTTCGTACTCACCAGGGATATAACCACGTTTTGTCTCTAAAGTACGTCGATAACCTACGAAAAGCTCATTTTGCCCTTTAGAAATCAGCTCTTTGACAGATACATTGTAGTCATCTACATCACCACTGACATCAACATAAGGTAAAATCGCGCGAATAGTCGCCAAATCAAATCCAGGAACTGCCTGCAATTCTTGGATAGCTAATAAATCACCAAATTGCTGACGATAAGAAATAAGTCCAGATATCTGTACATCATTAAGCAGGAAAAAATCTTCTAAATCCTCCATGCTCGCCGTGTTAAGATTCAGCGGTTTCTTTTCATAGAGTGAAAACTTTTCAGCCAAATCATTGAAGGCAAAATCATCACCATCTCCCCCTCCATCTTCGAGAATAATCTCAATAAGTTGTCGTAGAGCTTCGGGCACTTCATCTTCTTCTACCTGCGCATCTACACTTAGAGGCATGGCAAATAAGACAAACAACGTGCAAGCAAAGACGAAATTTGAGTAAAAGGAAGAATTTCTAAAAGAAGAAAGAGAGTAAAATATCGTTAGTTTCATAAATCCATATTTGTAAGCACAATATCGAAAGAAAACTAAACTTTTTTTCAAAAAAATAAGATATTGAAAAATCTGTGCATATCTTCTTATTTTTCAAAAAAATCAAAGCAAAATATAGTGTAAGCAAGATTTGCCAATTATTATTTGGTTTTGTAATATCTGGATTTTTATAAAGACCGTAAAATTGTATTCTAAAATTCAGGAGAATTTGCAGACTTAAGAATTAAAAGTACTTTTGTGTCCTTTCAGAGCGAAAATCATTATTCTGATGCTCTTCTAAACGTAGAATTTTAAATTCTACTTCAAGATTTCTAAAAAAAAATCACCACTTTATTTTTCTTTTTTTTCTGAAATCAAATTACCAAATTACAATAAAAATATACATAAAATCAGACGTTTTTTTACGTTTGGAATTATACATTTGCATCTTTTATAACAGCGAATATCAGCAAAAGTCAACAACGTAGTATAGACAGCCGTTGATAACCGTCTGACTATCAGAAGTTTCTGCCACATCTGATTTAGTCCCGGTCATTAACCCAACATAATTAATATATACTTTTACGTAGACCTACTTTAGCTTTATTCTTCGCGATACTAAATTACTAAATAAACATTTTTCAAAATGGGTAAGAAATTAAAATTAGAGTACATCTGGTTAGACGGTTCACAACCAACTCAAGGAATGCGTAGTAAAACTAAAATCCTTGATGAAGACAAAGTAAAAGGAAAATTGGACCCACGCGATTGTCCAGTTTGGTCTTTTGACGGTAGCTCAACTAATCAAGCATCAGGTGGTGCTTCTGATTGTTTATTGAAACCTGTAGCGACTTATCCTGACCCTACCCGCCGCAATGCCTACTTGGTAATGTGTGAAGTTATGAATGCAGACGGTACAGCACACGAGACTAATGCTCGTGCGACTATCGATGATGATGACAATGATTTTTGGTTCGGTTTCGAGCAAGAATATGTTTTGTGGCAAAATGGAGCTCCAATCGGATTTTTCGGTGAGAATGGCGCTTATCCTCGTCCACAAGGTCCTTACTACTGTAGTGTAGGTGCAGATAATGCTATCGGTCGTCATATCGTTGAAGAGCACTTTGATGTTTGTATCGACGCAGGTTTGAATGTAGAAGGTATCAATGCCGAAGTAATGATTGGTCAGTGGGAATACCAAATTTTCGCAAAAGGTGGTAAAGATGCGGGTGACCAAATTTGGGTTTCTCGTTACCTTTTAGAGCGTACTTGTGAGAAGTATGATGTAACTGTAAACTGGGACCCAAAACCTGTCAAAGGAGACTGGAATGGTAGCGGTATGCACGCAAACTTCTCTAACACTGTGTTGAGAACATGCGGTAGCCAAGATAAATATAACGAAATCTGTGAGAAATTTGGTGCAACACCAGAGATTATCAAAGCACACATGGATGTATATGGTGCACTTAACGAAGAACGTCTAACGGGTGACCACGAGACGCAATCTATCGACAAATTCTCTTACGGTGTCTCTGACCGTGGTGCTTCCATCCGTATTCCAATTGCAACTGTTGAGTCAGATTGGAAAGGTTGGTTAGAAGACCGTCGTCCAGCTTCAAATGCAGACCCATACAAAGTGGCGTCTCGTATTATCAAGACTGTGAAAGGATAGGAAATGTCTAATGTCGATTGTATAATGTATAATCGCGAGACTTTGACTTATGACTTAAAAAGCCCTTGTGCATATTTGCGCAAGGGCTTTTTCTTTGTACTTGTAAAAAACTATGAACGGTCTATGAACCTTTTCTATCAATGTGTCTTTTATGAGAAGAGGTTTATAGTTAAATCGTTCATAGTTCATAGTTAGACCCTTCATGGTTCATAGTTGAAAATTTATAATTTTCCTGCTATTTCTGCCCCCAGTCTCGCATTATTTAAAACCAATCGAATATTACTTTCCAAGCTATTCCCTCCAGTTATCTGTTCTATTCTTGATAATAAAAAAGGTGTAATTTCCTTTCCTTGAATACCTTGTTCGTCCGCTTCTTTTAGTGCTTTGTTTATGGCAAGGTCAATAATAGCTTTGTCCATCTGATATTTTTCGGGAACAGGATTGGCGATTATCATTCCGCCTTTTAGGTTTGTTGCTTTTTTTATTTTGATAATTTCGGCAATATCTTCTGCTGTATCTACTTGATAATCAACGGAAAACCCACTTTTACGAGTATAAAATGCTGGTAGTTCATATGTTTGAAATCCTAAAACAGGGACGCCATGTGTTTCTAGATATTCCAAAGTTAAACCTAAATCTAATATGGATTTTACGCCAGCGCTAACGACTGCGACATTGGTTCTCGCTAGCTCTTGTAAGTCCGCCGAGATATCCATACTCTCCCCCGCACCTCGGTGTACACCTCCTATGCCTCCTGTTGCAAAGACTGAAATCCCTGCGGCTTCGGCAATTATCATCGTTGTGGCTACGGTTGTTGCACCGAGCATTTTTCGAGCCAAAACTATGGGTAAGTCGCGGCGGCTGACCTTCGTTACTGCCGTTCCTGTTTTACCTAAGAGTTCTATTTCTTTATGACTGAGTCCTGCTTTCATTTTGCCATTGATGACGGCTATGGTAGCTGGTATTGCGCCGTATTTGCGGACTTCGGCTTCTACTCTGAGGGCTGTTTCTACATTTTTCGGATAGGGCATGCCGTGTGAGATGATTGTAGACTCTAGGGCTACTACGGGTTGGTTGGCTGCCAGGGCTGCTTTTACTTCGGGGGATATTTCTAGGTATTGCATTGTTTTTGCTTGTGTGTGTCCACAGATTTCATCTGTGGTTATTCCTATTCAACTACGTAGTTTTTAATAAGTCTCTTGGTAGTGGATGAAAAAGACTGATGCATCTCTTTTACTCATAAGGTGACTTTCCTTACGGACACGTGAGTATCCACTGGTTTGACCCATTACCAGTCTCTTTTCATTTGCAAAAAGACTCTTCAAATGATAATAACTCTAAGCTACGTAAACAGTTTTGATATTGACGAATTCTTTGATACCATAATGTGATAATTCTCTTCCATATCCACTTGTTTTAATTCCACCAAATGGTAATCTTGGGTCGGATTTCACAAAGGAATTCACGAAACAACAGCCTGCTTCGAGTTCTTCGGCAGCGATTCTTTCGCCGCGTTTTTTATCTGCTGTAATAACAGCGCCCCCCAATCCAAATTTACTCGAATTAGCAATCTTTATTGCTTCTTTTTCATTTTTAGCTTTGATGACCGAAGCTACTGGACCAAACAATTCTTCATCATATGCTGGCATTCCTGGCTTTAAGTTTGTCAAAATGGTAGCTGGATAAAATGCGCCTTTTCCTTTTGGTATTTCACCTCCGATTTCTATTTTCGCGCCCATTCTGACGCTCTTTTTGACCTGTTCGTGCAGTTCTTTTCGCAAGTCTTTACGTGCCATACAGCCGTATTTTGTATTTTTATCTGTCGGGTCGCCTATTTTCGCAGCCTTCATTTTTTTCTTAAATGCTTTCAAAAATTTATCATAGACTTCTTCTAAAACTATGAAGCGTTTTGCGCCAATGCAGCTTTGTCCTGCGTTCATCAGGCGTCCGTTGGTGCAGATTTCGGCGGCTTCTTGGATATCCGCGTCTTCTAAAATTAAATAAGCATCACTTCCTCCCAATTCTAAAACAGTTTTCTTGATATTTTTGCCTGCGCTAGATGCGACGGCACTACCTGCGGCTTCACTACCCGTCAAAGTTGCGGCTTTAACGATTGGATTATCTAATATCTTTTCAATATTTTTTGAAGATACTTTTAAATGCGTAAATGCGCCTTTAGGGAAACCTGCATCTAAGAAGATTTTTTCTATAGCATCACCACAGCCTAACACATTGGAGGCGTGTTTGAGTAAAGCGACATTCCCTGCCATGAGAGCAGGTGCAGCGAAACGGAATACTTGCCAAAGTGGATAATTCCAGGGCATTATGGCTAATACTGCACCAATTGGCTGAAAGGTGACGTAGCTTTTTTCTGCTTCTGTTTCTATGATTTCTTTTGCTAAAAATTGCTCTGCATTCTCGGCATAATAACGGCAAACCCAAGCACATTTTTCTACTTCACCTATCGCTTCTGTGATAGTTTTACCCATTTCATTCACCATGAGTTTGGCGTATGTTTCCTTATAGTTTTCTAATAAACTAGCAACATTATATAGTCTTTTTGCTCTGCTTTCAAAACTTGTCTTTTTATATTTAAGCCAAGTTTTTTGGGCTTTATTGAGCTTTTTTTCTATTTGTTTTTCGGTGAGTAAGGTGTAGACCGCTAATTCTTTTCCTGTTGCGGGATTACTCGTGGTTACTGTATTTTTCTTAGACATGTTGTTATTATTTTGGTTCTTTTATAAACGGTGTCAATCTATTTTCCTCAATAAAAGCGGCGCTCTAGTAATATATCATAAGTTACGCTGTGTTCAATATGGGTATAAAGACAGGAGAAGCTGTTTGTTCTATTTTGAAGGATATTTTTTGAATTAAAGATTTCATACCCAACCTTTTAGTCTATTTTGATTGTCTTGCTTCTTATATTTTATCTTCAAGGCGTCAAAAATAGATTTACATTCTTGATAAGTTCTTTCTCAAGAATGTAAATCTATTTCTGTCACGTTCCCAATACACTGTAAACAAAGTTTCTATTAAATTTTTCGAGTCTTTCTTTTCGCGGATAACTGCGTTAAAAAAATGGACTATAGCTACGGCTATGCTTAATTTTTTTGCCTTATTCTCCACAAAAATAAAGGACGAAAAAAGTTTAACAAACTTCATTTACAGTGTACTATTACACTGTAACAAAAGTAAATTATAATTTGTAAATTGCGTTCAAAAGAGAACGTTATGAAAAAGCAACATGTTAAGTTATCAGATGAAGACCGTCAAAGTCTTCGAGAATTATTGTCCAAAGGAAAGCTAAAAGTGCGTG
>CALDUB010000307.1 GCA_937923465.1 uncultured Saprospiraceae bacterium | reverse complement strand
TTTTCATGTTTCACCTTTCGTGTGTACAATTTTTGCTATGCAAAAAAGGTACAAGACGACCGCAAGCGGACAGGTGAAACATAAAAAATTGCTCTTTTTTCGACAGTTAAATGAGAAGTTTAGCCTTAGAGCTACTTCGATTCGGGCTTAAAGCACTGATAATCAATTTATTAAACTTAAAAAAACAATAAACCTGACGCCAATCCGAAGCAATCGGGAAGGAGATTTAATCCTCGCTTGCCCGTCAGGGTCAAATGTTATAAGTTATTGTTTTAGCATTCCTTAGTTCTACTTTAAGACTCTTAAATTAGAATTATCCGTGACTTGCAATACTCAAAACTAGTACAATGAAATATCTACGTCCGATTATTGATTTGGTCTTATATGGCAATTTCTGGATTGCAGTTTGCGCGGTCGCCATGACTGTACAGACTCAGTTTATATTGACGGGTACTGTTTCTTGGACGCCATTTGTTGGTTTAGTTGGTTTTTCTACTCTGATGATTTATGCAATTCATAGATATATCGGCTTGAAAAAAGTCCGTATTTTCACTGATACAGGGCGATATTTCATTATTGCAAAATTTAAAAATCATATTCTCTTTTATGCTGCTATCGGGGGGATTGGTGCTGCGATTTGCTTTTTACTTCTAAGCCTTAAAATGCAAATGGCCCTAGTCTTGCCAGGTTTAATATCTTTGGGCTATGTCATACCAATATTAGGAGGAAAAAAACGTTTAAGAGACCTGAACCAGTTAAAGATTTACTTAATTGCAGTAGTTTGGGCGTGGATAACGGTGATTTTACCCATATTAGATATGGGTAAATTGGGAATAGACAATGGAACGACTCTGCTCTTATTTTTAGAAAGAATGCTTTTTGTCTTTGCCATTACTTTACCTTTTGACATTAGAGACTTGAAGGTAGACGGACATACTGGCGTAGAGACGATTCCTTCGCAGATTGGAATTGAAAAGACAAAAAAACTGGCAAGCATTGTGCTATTTGTAGTATTGATATTGGCAGCTATTAATTTGCTACTAGACAATTATACAACACCTATTTTTATAGCCATGGCAGTTTCTTGTGCTAGTACAAATTGGCTGATAAAAAATTGTGATACCCGACGAGATGACTATTATTTCACAGGATTGATTGACGGGACTATGATTTTTCAGTTTTTATTGATTTTTGTTGCTACTTTTGTAGAAACTATTTGATTCAATGGCGGCTATCGAACATTAAAGCATTTTAGCTGGTTAATCTTATTTATAGGTTTAACTACACACTATCTCACTAATTACCAATTTATTAGAGAACGATAAATTCTAATCCAAAATAAAAGAAAAATGAAATACATACTAACTTTTTGCTGTGCCTTATTGGCTTTTACTTCTGCTCACGCACAGTTTAGTCCTTCAGAAGAAGATTTAATGATTATTGTTTCTGACGGAACGGTAGACGGAAAACACAGTAAGACTGTTACTAAAAGTGACATTCCTGACTCTTACGACCAAGTGACTCCTAAAGGTGTTGTATTTACAGACCCAATTCGTTCATTGGGAATGACAGACTGTATCCAAGTAGCTGCTTTTTTAGAACGTCCAAAATTTGGTAAAACAGGATACATGTTGATTTTTTCAATCAATGACTCTATTGGTGGAAAACAAGCAACGTTGACGGCAAGAGACGGACAAACTTATCAAGGTGTTTATCGTATTATTCGCCAAAAGACTTCTTCTGAAGAGCCTATACCAGCGGGTATGACTGGATATAAGGTTTCAGGGACTTTCTTTTTGTTAGGTATGTCTTAGACATATTAAAATTAAGAGTAATCGGTGAAAACGACTGATGCATCTCTTTTACTCACAAGGTGACTTTCCTTAAGTACACCTGAGTCAAATGTCGTCAACTTACGTGTCCGCATGGAGGAAGCGATTGGTTAGAACTTCCTAACGATAATGTTCAAAGAATATATGATTGAAACGCGGATTTGGCGGATTAAAGCGGATTTTGACAGGTGTTAACCAGAAAATCCGCCCTAATCCGCGTCATTCGCCAAATCCGCTTTTCTATCATCCTTTCTTAGCAACTAAAAAACAGTATGCTGCCACTTAGGAACGCTAAAACAATAACTTATAACATTTGACCTAATACCAAATTAAGTTGTATAACTCAATTTTAACTCAATACTCCCGAATACTAAAAAGAGGAATCAAACAGCTTTCATGATTTCCGACAGTGAATACGTATTTTTGTTTAGTTTTTTCACCATTCGCATATTCTGCAGGCTTCCAACAAGGCATTTTTTGTATTGTCTCTAGTAATAAATTGTCAATCTTCTCATTTTTGGCTACTCCATAGCCCGCTGTATCAAATAAACTCGCCTCAGTTATCTCGCCTTCTTCATTAATCGTAAACATGATAGCTGTAATGTCATAACCAGTAAAAGTTCCTTCGGGAATTTTATCTATCGCATTCTCCTTTAAATATTGTATCATTTTTTGCTCACCACCGACATATTTCGCTGGCTTCTTTGGATTGATGATAAAAGTAAAATCATTCAAATGAATATCATTTTTAGATAGATTATTTTCAGGAATATACTGGACTTCCACCTTGATATCCGTGCCATAATCAGCCTTGGACATTATTAGTTTTTGCTCTGCGATAAG
>CALDUB010000306.1 GCA_937923465.1 uncultured Saprospiraceae bacterium | reverse complement strand
CACAGCCTGCCCCGACACTTCGGGGGAACTATTTTTAAGAGGAAAATAACTTGTCCCGACGCTTTGCTCGGGAGCGGAAAAACATCCTGTCAAAATGTCCAGATAAATAAGGTTACGTACTTATATAGTGCAAAGATACTTAAAATGTATGAAATGGCGTAAAGTGAGTTTTTTCAAACAGTTTTCTTAGATTTGGGCATCCTTAGACGAAAACCACTATCTGATTCAGAAATCAAACTCAAAATTAAACCATATTGATGAAAAATAAAGTGTTTCCTATTATTCTTGGTATTATTGCAGGCTTTGTCGTCGTTTCTCTCTTTGATTTTATGAGTCATGAATTTTATGACCCAGATACTTTGCCGCCACTTCCTGAGCCAACGGAAGAAAATAGAGAAGAATTTATGAAGGCAATCAGTGAAAGAATTAGCAATTTGCCATTGATTTCGCTTGTATTAGTCATGGCAGGTTGGCATATTGCAGGATTTACGGGTGGACTAGTCGCTGGGAAATTTACACAAGGGAATTGGAAAACAAATGTACTAACTGTAGGTTTTATCTTGTTTTTAGTAACTTTATCTAATGTTTTAATCATTCCTCATCCGCTTTGGATGACGATAATTGGATTATCTGGTATTGTTCCTTTAGCTTATCTTGGTGGACTTTTAATGGGAGATAAGATTTAGTGGAGATAATTTTTTGAGCCTATTTAAGTTTTACTAAATTCAAATAGGTTTTTATGGAATCTGTTGGTGAAAAATGCTAAGTACCTGAAATCGTACATTTTTTATAGAAACTGGTGCTTTGTCTCATAAATAATTGACAACAATAATTTTATGATAACCACTAATCATCCACACATCGAAATTTGAAGCCTCTAGGCTTTCAAATAGAGTTTGTGGATGATTTCGCTAAGAGTTACAGTAAAAATCATCCACCAAGACAAATATATCATAGAGAACCTTCAACTAGCTTCTTAAACACAAATTTTCAACAATGAGATTAACGATATTTTTATTCTTAGTTTTTACTCTCAATCTTTCCGCGCAGGATTTAAAACTGGCAGAGATTTTCACTAATCATGCCGTACTACAACGTGGAAAGATGCTAAAAGTCTGGGGTTGGTCTGCTCCTGATGCAACGATATTGTTAAGCTTAGATAGAGAGAAGTTTCGAGGAAAAGCCAATGAAAACGGAGAATGGGAAATATCTTTAGCTAAATTTAAAGCAGGAGGACCACACCGCATGACCGTGTCAAGTGGTAATGAAAAAATTGCCTTAAAAGATTTGTACTTTGGAGATGTTTGGATTTGTTCTGGTCAGTCAAATATGGAGTGGACAGTCGCACAGTCAGAACAAATGGATAGCATTAAAAGCTATGGTAGCATACCCAACATTCGTCACATAAAGGTCAATAGGTCATATAATTATGAGCCTTCTAATCATTTAGACGCGGGTACGTGGGAAATTGCTTCTCCTGCCACTATTGGCAAATTTACAGGCGTAGGGTTTCATTTTGCGAAAAGTATCATTGAAAATCACGATGTACCGATTGGCTTATTACATACATCTTGGGGTGGCAGTCGGATAGAGGCTTGGATGTCTGAGGATTTATTAATGAAATCGGGGAAAGCGGCTGATATGAAAGCCGTTAAAGCTAGTCGAGACAAGCTAGTACAATTAAGCGAAAAGTATAAGAATGTATCCCCTGAAATTAGAAATGGAATGTGGAATGATAAGGATTTTGATACAGAAAATTGGATGAATGCAGAACTTCCGGGTGTCTGGGAAAATAATGGTTTCCCAAATCTAAATGGCGATGTTTATTACCGAAAAACCATAGAGTTAACAGAAAAAGAAGCCTCAGAAGCGACAAAGATTAGCTTGGCTAAAATTGATGATAAAGATGAGACTTATATCAATGGTGAATTTGTAGGGCGTAATAAGAGTTGGGATGTTTTGAGAGCGTACGATATACCCAGAAATATTTTAAAAGCAGGGAGTAATTTTATTGCTGTAAAAGTAACTGATGGTTATGGTCGTGGAGGCTTTCATGGCTCGGCAGAGGATATGTTTTTACAAGTCGGAGAGCAAAAAATCTCCCTTTCAGGAACATGGAAAATGCAAATTGGGAAAGCAAGATTTTTACCAGAAATGCAACACCAGCCCGTCGTCTTGTATAACAAAATGATGTATCCTCTCAATAGATTTCCAGTTCTTGGAGTATTGTGGTATCAAGGTGAAAGTAACGCAGGTGGACAGGACGCAATAGACTATGCTCGTTTGTTTCAATCAATGATAACTGACTGGCGCACAGTAAGAAACGACCCTGATATGAAGTTTTACTGGGTCCAGTTGGCTAACTATATGAAGACCACGGACGATGCGAATAAGAAGTCTGATTGGGCAGTTTTACGGCATTCGCAGTCCGCAGCTTTAGTCTTAGAAAATACTGCGGAAGCGGTCATAATAGATGTCGGAGAAGCAGACGATATTCACCCAAAAGATAAAAAAACAGTAGGGCAGCGGCTTGCACGGGCTGCGCGTGCGGAAGTGTATGGGGAAACAGATTTAGTTTACAAAAATCCGCGTGTTTTTGCGATGAAATTAAAGAAAAAAAGCCTAATTCTCACTTATGAAAATGTAGCGGAAGGCTTACAAATCAAGGAAGGACAAAAGGTATTAAATGGCTTTGCCCTCGCAGATGAAGATGGTGTTTTTCAATGGGCAAATGCAGAAATAATTGCTCCTAATAAAGTACGTGTTTGGTCTGATAATATTAAAACACCAACTCAGGTCAGATATGCTTGGGCAGACAATCCAGACAAGGCAAATTTATATAGTTCGGTCGGACTTCCTGCTGCACCAATGCACAAAAAGAGGTAAACATGGTTTCCAACATTCTATCAGATAAATCTACCAAATTATTCCTCATTTTAGCAGGATTTTTTGTGGCAAATGCTTTGGTTGCAGAGTTCATTGGCGCAAAAATATTTTCATTAGAAGATACGATAGGAATCGAGCCTTTAAACTGGAATATCTTTGGCTCAGAGCGCTCTTTACAACTGTCCGCAGGTGTTTTATTGTGGCCCGTCGTATTCATTATGACCGATATCATCAATGAGTATTTTGGACAAAAAGGTGTTAAATTTCTTTCTTGGCTGACGGTCGGATTGATAATTTATGCCTTTCTGATGGTCTATGGCGCGATAGCTCTAACGCCCGCAGGCTGGTGGGTTGGACAAAATGCAGAAGCAGGTGTTCCCGATATGCAAACTGCCTTTTCGAAAGTATATGGACAAGGATTACTTATCATCGTTGGGTCTGTATTGGCTTTTTTATTTGGACAATTAATCGATGTATTTACCTTTCATCGCATCAAAAAGCTAACAGGTGAACACAAAATTTGGCTACGCGCCACAGGTTCGACCTTAGTGTCCCAGTTTATTGATAGTTTTGTCGTGTTATACATCGCATTTAAAGGCGGACCAGAATTTTGTGAAATGATGGGCTGGGATAGTTTATTAACTTCTCCTGCTTGGACTTGGGGATTATTTTTGTCTGTCGGAACAATGAACTACATTTACAAAGCTTTTGTCGCGGCGGCATTAACTCCTGTTATTTATGGAGCACATTCCGTCATTGACAATTATTTAGGAAAAGAGCGGGCTGCCGAAATGAAAGCGGAAGCAGCGAAGTAAAGTATCACGGTCGTTCCACGCCGTGTATAGTAGCACGCGGGTTTCACCCCGTGCATATAACACATTCACGCCGTGGAACGGACGTGATACTTTTCACGGCGTAGAACGCGCGTGATACTTAAACTGTAAAATATGTTTTTTCAAGTAGCAAAACAAGGTGAAAATAAGTGGTGGCAATACCTTATTGGTATATTTATTATCTTTTTAGGGTGGCAAGTTCTTGGAGGATTTGTTTTTCTCGGAGGTATAGTTGCGGGACTACCAGAAGGGGTAGATATATCAGACTCTATAGATGCTTTACTCACAGACTTAAACTTTGAAAATCTGGGAATAGACCCTAACTATGGGCTGTTTTGTATGATTTTAATGTTTGGTTGTGGAATACTGGGAATTTGGTTTTCTATGAAAAAGATACACAAACGCCCTTTTAAAACCCTCATTACGCCCTCAGAGTCAATTAATTATAAAAAAATACTTACAGCCGCAGTTCTTTGGTTTTCGATAATGGGATTATTTGAATTAGGAAGTTATTTTTTAGCACCAGAGGACTATACATTCCAATTTGAAGGTAGTAAATTCTTTATTTTAGTCCTTATTTCTCTCTTGCTTTTGCCTATTCAGACCTCATTTGAAGAATTATTAATGCGAGGGTATTTGATGCAAGGTATAGGATTGGCAGCTGGAAATCGTTGGGTACCTTTACTTGTTACTTCTACCGTTTTTGGATTGTTGCACATTGCTAATCCTGAGGTACAAGAGTACGGAGTTGGCATCATGATGGTCAATTACATTCAAATTGGTCTAATGCTCGGCATCATAACGCTCATGGATGATGGCTTAGAATTAGCACTTGGCGTACACGCCGCCAACAATATTTACGGTGCTACAATGGTTACATTTAGCGCATCGGCTTTAAAAACGCCTGCATTATTCTCCTTGCAAGAGTTGAATATCAATACGATGACAATAGCAGGACTCGTAGGTTCATTTATTTTTATACTTTTGTTGGCGAAGATATACGGCTGGTCTGACTGGTCGAAGTTGTGGGCGAAAATTGATAATTCATTTCCTACCCCTAATAAGAGTGACGATTCTTCTCTTTTAGATGAAAATTTGTTTGCGGAGAAACATTAGAAATATGACTCTTTATAATGTTGGTTGGTAAGTTTCAGGGCAGTACTCAAAAGGTGACTCAAAGTCACCTTTTGAGTAATTAATGTCAAATTTTATCAACCGATTTCATAAAGAACTAGAAATATAAAACCATTAAAAATAACATAATCAACCAATATATGAAAAACGCGTTAATCGCCCTTCTACTCATGGTTTCTTTCTCGGCAACAGCCCAAAGAAACTACTGGCAACAATATGCCGAATACACCATGAATATCGACATGGATGTAAACACAAATCAATTCACGGGGACGCAAACTTTGCGTTATACAAATAACAGCCCTGATACATTGAATCGTGCTTTCTACCACTTGTACTTCAATGCCTTTCAGCCAGGCAGTATGATGGATGAACGCTCACGTACTATCAAAGACCCAGACAAAAGAGTTGCGGATAGAATCTCTAAATTGAAGCCAGAAGAGATTGGTTATCAAAGAGTTACTAAGTTAGTAGTGGACGGTAAAGCTGCTCCTTATCAAGAAGTAGGGACTATCTTAGAGGTCGAATTACCAGACCCAATCCTTCCAGGTGCAACAGCTGTTTTCGAAATGGAATTTAATGCACAAGTACCTTTACAGGTGCGCAGAAGTGGTCGCGACAGTAAAGAAGGTATTCGTTACTCCATGACACAATGGTATCCTAAAATGGCGGAATTTGATGATATGGGTTGGCACGCTAATCCATATATTGGACGTGAATTTTACGGTATTTATGGAAAATTTGATATTACCATTAACATCGACAAAAACTATCTAATCGGTGGTACGGGTAATCTGCAAAACCCAAATGAGGTTGGACATGGCTATGAGTCTGCTGGCGCAACACTCAAACTCCCAGAGGGCGATAAATTGAAATGGCACTTCAAAGCGAGTAAAGTACACGATTTTGCATGGGCGGCGGACCCTGACTACAAGCACATCAAAAAAGTGCGCGAAGACGGCGTTGTTCTCCACTATTTGTACCAACCAAAAGATGAAAGCAATGACGAAGACTGGCAGAAATTGCCAGGAATTATGGACACTGCTTTGACATTTATGGAAGCAAAATATGGACAATATCCATATAAGCAGTATACGGTTATACAAGGCGGTGACGGCGGTATGGAGTATCCAATGGCGACATTAATCACAGGACACCGTAGTTTGGGTAGCCTTGTTGGGGTGACGGTTCACGAGATGTTCCACTCTTGGTATCAGGGGGTTTTGGGGACAAATGAAAGCCTATATCCTTGGATGGATGAAGGATTTACTTCATTTGGTAGCAGCCATACGATGAATTTCATTAAGGAAAAAGGACTTATCCCTGGTACGCCAGTTGCAGACCCAATCGCGGAAACTATCGCAGGTTTGGTGAACTACAACAAAGCAGGAATTTCAGAACCAATTAACACGCATGCTGACCACTATACACGCAATTCTGCGTACTCTGTGGCATCTTATGTGAAAGGTTCGGCATTCTTACAGCAGGTAAATTATATCGTAGGACAAGAAGCGTTTGACCGTGGAATGTTGCGCTACTATAATACTTGGAAATTCAAGCACCCGACACCAAACGACTTTTTACGCGTTATGGAAAAAGAGTCTGGATTGGAGTTAGATTGGTTTAAGGAATACTTTGTAAATACAACAAAACTACCTGATTATGAAGTAGTTAATGTAAATGCAAAGGAGAAAAAGAGCTCTGTTGTTAAATTGAAAAACAATGGTGGTTTTCCAATGCCAATCGATGTTTTGGTAAATTATAAAACAGGCAAATCCGAATTGTTCCACATTCCGATTATGATTATGCGCGGAAATAAAGCGAACGAAAATACTAATGAAAACTGGACGGTATTGCCAGATTGGGGTTGGGTGTATGCTGATTACGAGTTTACGGTTCCTGTAAAGTCGAAGAAGATTTCTTCTGTACAAATTGACCCTTCAGGTAGAATGTTGGACTCGGACGTGAGCAATAATAAATTCGTTTTGAAAGGGAAGAAAGATAAGAAGAAGAAAGATTAGAATAATAATTTAATTTAATAAAACAGGAGTCATCCCGAATTTTTCACCTTGAAGATTTGGGATGACTTTTTTTGGTTAGGGACTAAGAAGCTATTTGAATTTAACTAAATTTTTATGTGAGGACAATTTTTCGCCTATTTTCACTTTTAAAATCCTTAAAGACCGTAGGGTATTGGCGGTTTTCAAAGCCAAAACATACGAAAAATATTCTCTCACATAGAAAAATACTTAAATTCAAACAGTTTATTAATTGCCAAGTCCCTTAAGCTGTGATTTTTTAGTCCTTATTTTCTTTGTGCCACCGCGATGCGGCTTAATTGAGAATTGGCAGTGTTATGTATTTTATAAATAAAAGTGCAGATAAGTAACGCGAAAAAAATAGATTCAGAATTTTGACAAGATGTTTAGTCCTTCCCGAAAGTATTCGGGACAAGCTATTTTGCACTTTGAAAAGCCTGAAAATATCAACACTTCTGCGGTTTTCAGAGCCCAAACTGAGAAC
>CALDUB010000305.1 GCA_937923465.1 uncultured Saprospiraceae bacterium | reverse complement strand
TCTACCTTCTTCAACTATTTCAAAAGTAAAAATGAAAAAAAATCTCCTTCTCCTATCCATCATTCTTATCTCTATTGCCAATGTATTAACGGCACAAAGAGTCGAAATCAAGCTTAATTCTGCTGAAATCGAAGCAGGTCTTAATAAAATTAGTTTTCCTGATGCTTCCTTTTTTAGCCCTGAAAGTGCGCCTTTCTTAGCATTGTCTGTTACAACAGATTTAGTCGAAAATATTAACCGAGAAGATTTTTCGGTCCTATTTTTCTATGAAACATCTGAGCAGGCATTCAATATGAAATTTTTGAAACATGACCATCATGCTTCAAAAGAAGGCTTTGTTTCTCAGCTCTTTTTTCTTCCTGCGGACGCGCATAGCTTTAGTTTTAAAGTCAACAAAAATGAACTGGCTACAGATACAGACTTAACTCTACATTTTTACAATCCAGGTCATACGCCTGAACGCACTGAAACTGCAGAATTACGAGCCTTGGAAGATTGTAACTGCCCGCAACCTGATTTTCAAGACCGCAATGATTGGTGTCCTGCTGGCAACTGTCCTGAGATTACAAGTCCCGTTTTTACTGATGTTACACACTTGATTGTTCACCACTCTGCGGGCGTAAATTCTTCTTCTGATTGGGCAGCAGTCGTACGTGGTATTTGGGATTATCATGTCAACAGTAATGGCTGGGATGATGTGGGATATAATTGGTTAGTAGACCCAAATGGTGAGCTTTATGAAGGTCGCGGAGATGATGTTCGGGGGGCGCATTTTTGTGGAAATAATACAAATACTCAAGGCGTTTGCATGATAGGAACTTATATTGATGAGGTGCCGACAGCTGAAGCTATGACGACTCTAAAAGAATATCTTGCATGGAAATCTGCGAGCAATAATATAGACCCGACAGTTGCCTCGCTGCACGTACCTTCGGCAGTGGATATTCCTAATGTGGCTGGTCACCGTGACGGTTGTTCTACGACTTGTCCAGGGGATGCACTTTATGCAAATATGGGTCAATTGCGAGATGATATTCGTCTACACCAAGCGACAATATGTGGACACCCGCATTCTGTTACTGATTTGGATTTGTCGTTACAAAATGAGACAATCGTTAATTTGACTTGGGTTGATAATTCATCGACAGAAGATGCTTACTTAGTCCAACGTGCGACGGGCGCGAATGGTAATTTCTCTACGATTGCTACTCTGCCAACGAATACGGAAGTCTATGCAGACACTTCTCCTGAAGAAGGAACACTTTACCGTTATCAAGTACTTTCTATGGCTGGTGATAGTACTTCTACTTGTCAATTGGAAGCTCAAATCACGACGAGTGGAATTAGTTCGAATGAAAATATTTTGACAGAAAGTGAAGTAACTATTTTGCCAAATCCAGCACAAGATTTTGTTCGTGTTCTCTTAAGGAATGATTACACAGGACCAGTTGCTTTTGTGCTGACAGATGTAACGGGCAGGCAGACTTCCATTTTCAAAACAACAGAAAAAGGAACACAACAAACAGAAGTTGAGTTAAATTTACAAGATTTGGCTACAGGTGTTTATCTTGTGCGCGTAACGGCGGGAAGCCATTTTGGTACTTTCCGTTTGGTAAAGCAATAAGTTGGTCACGATGTTGATTAGTTGGATTTATCCAACCAATCAACATCGTCAACCAATCAACTCATTTCCAATATGCAAAAGCACACATTCTTCCTTTTCTTCCTCCTATTTACAATTGTCAGTTGTACGGATAATAAACAAATAGAATTAGCAGAAACTGCAGCCGCAGACGTCAAATCTCAATTTGTTCCTGACCGCCGCGTAGATATTTTTGATACAGAAATTAAGAATACCAAAGCTGGTTTGGTCATCAAAGGCGAAACGAATATTCCCGCTGCGAAAGAACTTCTTTTACAAAAGATAGCCGCGATAAGTCCTCAGTTTATTGATAGTATTCAAATCTTACCTGCTGCGGATTTAGGAGCGGAAACATATGGCGTTGTCCGTCTTTCTGTCTGCAATATCCGCTCAAAACCTAAGCACTCCGCCGAATTAGCGACGCAATCTACACTCGGTTCTTCTTTACGCATTTACAAAAAAGAGGGCGATTGGTATTATGTACAAACACCTGATGATTACTTGGGTTGGTTGGACAAAGATGGCTTTACACGCATGGACAAAACGGCGTATGATGCGTGGATGCAAGAAGAGAAAGTGATTGTGACGACAGATATCGCAAAAGCAAAAGCTACCGCAGATTTAGAGTCTGAGACGGTTTCAGATTTATTGCCAGGAAATATTTTAGCAAAAAAAGGCGTAGAAGGAGACTTTGAAAAGGTGGCATTTCCGGATGGGCGAGAAGCATTTATACCAAGACGTTTTCGAGCAGATTTGAATGCTTGGTTGGAAAATACAAAACCTGATACTTCGCGCATTTTTCAGACAGCAAAACGAATGATGGGCTCACCATATCTGTGGGGCGGCACGTCGAGTAAAGGAATGGATTGCAGCGGTTATACCAAACAAATATTCTTTGAAAATGGTATTCTTTTACCGCGTGATGCTTCTCAGCAAGTTCGTGTTGGCGAAGAAGTGAAAACAGATACGACTTTGGTCAACCTTTTACCTGGAGACTTATTATTCTTTGGTAGAAAAGCTACCGCTGAAAAGAAAGAACGTATCTGGCACGTCGCGATTTATTTGGGTGACGGTAAAATCATTCATTCGGCAGGAAATGTGAAAATTCAAAGCCTCCGACGAGGAGACGAAGATTTTGCAGAAGATAGATTAGAGACTTTCGTTCGTGCAAAAAGAATATTGGGGTCAGAAGGGAAAAATGATGTGAAGTGGCTGAAGGAAACGGACTTTTATTAAATTTTCAGGAGTCAGGAGTCAGGAGTCAGGAGTCAGGCTA